>JAGDCQ010000241.1 GCA_017958465.1 Lachnospiraceae bacterium | reverse complement strand
GTAAGGGAGTTTGATGCCCTCAGAAAAGAAAAGGTCGAATACAAAAACGTTGCTTTAGAGGGAAAGACCGGTGAAAACGGCGTGATCACGGGCGCAAAGGCTCTTGAAGGAGTTTCCGGAAGGTGCCTTGACCTTGAGCTTGAGATAAAGACAGGGGAAGTGGCAGAGCCCTGCCATGTGTTTGAGATGGTTTTTGCAGCAGACAGCAGCCACAGGACAGTCTTAAGGTACAGGCCTTTTGAAGGCACCATTGAGATTGACCGGAGGGAGTCCGGCTCCTGCAGAGGCCATATGCAGCAGAGAAGCTGCAGGGTAGCGGACAGGGACGGAAAGCTTAAGCTTCGGGTGATCCTTGATAAGTTCAGCGCTGAGGTGTTTGTAAACGGAGGGGAGCAGGTGATGACGACTGCTATCCTTACCGGTGAGGACGCCTGCGATATCCGCTTTGGAGCTGTAGGAAGCGCTTGCCTTGACGTTACCTGCTACAGTATCAAAAGAGACTGAAGAGCGGAAGGAATCGATATGGGAAACACAGATGTTACGGCACTTGGAGAGGTGCTTATAGATTTTACGCAAAACGGGGCAGACGCTGCCGGAAACCCGGTCCTTACGGCAAACCCGGGAGGGGCTCCCGGAAACGTGCTCGCGATGCTGAAGAAACTTGGACGCAGCTGCAGTTTTATCGGAAAAGTAGGGAAGGACGCCTTTGGGGACTTCCTTGAAACGACCCTTCAAACTGCCGGTATAGATACAGGAAACCTTGTGAGGGACGAAAAAGTCCACACAACACTGGCCTTTGTCCACACTCTGGAAGGCGGGGAGCGGAGCTTTTCCTTCTACAGGGATCCGGGAGCGGATATGATGCTAACAAAGGACGAAGTTGACGAAAGCCTTATAAAGCACAGCAGGATATTTCACTTTGGATCGCTTTCCCTTACGGACGAGCCCTGCAGAGAGGCTACCGCAAAGGCAGTAAGAGTTGCAAAAGAAGCAGGTGTCCCGGTTTCCTTTGACCCGAACTTAAGAGAGAGCCTCTGGAGCAGCCCGGAGCTTGCAAAAGAGCAGATAGAGTGGGGACTTGAAAGGTGTGATATCTTAAAGATATCCGACAACGAAGCTGTTTTTATGACAGGGGAAAGAGACCCGGAAAAGGCAGCGGAAAAGCTGATCGCTTCCCACCCCGGGATAAAGCTTATGACCCTGACCTTAGGCGAAGAGGGCAGTGTGGCCTTTTATGCAGGGAAGAAGATAAAAGTTCCTGCTGTGGAAGTTAAAAACCCGCTTGAAAAGACAGGAGCCGGGGACACTTTTTGCGCCTGTGTGCTAAACGGAGTTTTGGAGCACGGGTTAGAAGGGCTTGAACCGGAAACCGTGGAAGAGATACTTACGTTTGCAAGCGCTGCGGCTTCAATTGTGATACAGAGGAAAGGGGCTCTCAGATCCATGCCGGAGAGAAAAGAAATAGAAGATGTACTTAAAATATGTCGCGGGAAGTGACATATTTTTTTTATTGCCCTACTTTGCTCTTGAATCGCTAAAGATAAATAGTATAATATCAGTTAGGTGTTTCACGAAGTTTTCAGGGGATCGATCATTTCGAGAGGAGAGCTTGGCAGATGAAGAAGTGGAAGATCTGGCAGATCGTGCTTTTTACTGTTTTATGTGTGTGCCTGAATATAGGCGGAAGGTTCCTGTCCGTGTGGCTTGAACTGCCTTTTTGGTCGGATTCCTTCGGCACGGCGCTCAGCGCCTATGTCGGAGGACCTTTTTGCGGCGCCGTTGTGGGACTTACGGGCAACCTTGCCTATAGCGTCGTGAACAACTTTTCCGCGGCGTACTCCCTTACGAGTATCGCGCTTGGTATCATTGTGGGTATCGCGACCCACAGAAAATGGTTCAATGAATTCTACGGCTTTATGAAAGCCGCTTCTCTTGCCGTTTTCACGGCTCTTATAGTTTCAGTGCCCTTAAATTTCATCCTGAACAAAGGCAACACCGGCAACCCCTGGGGAGACGGTGTGATAGCTTTCTTCCGC
The DNA here is from genome assembly GCA_017958465.1 of Lachnospiraceae bacterium. Classification (GTDB taxonomy): domain Bacteria; phylum Bacillota; class Clostridia; order Lachnospirales; family Lachnospiraceae; genus SZUA-448. Next base: position 4,118 of record JAGDCQ010000241.1, on the reverse strand, counting down.
GGCAAGGAGTGGCCTCTTTTTGTGTGCGGGATCCTTGGGCAGCTTTCCATAGAGTTTCTTGACAAGGTGTTCACCATAGCCGCTGTTTACCTTGTTTTCCTGATACAGCGTGTGCGCGCGAGCAAGAATGCGGATGCGAACGAGGCAGGTATCGGAACAGCTCTCGTGCTGATCTTTGCGCTTGCACTCGGAGCAGCCCTTCCCGGGAACATTGTAGCAAACGCGGCGGAACATGCAGAAACGCCGGACTACAACGACTACGTACAGAGCATCTACAGCAGCAATAACGGCCTTCCGTGCGGCGAGGCAAACGATATCGCGCAGACTAACGACGGAGTCCTCTGGATAGGCACGTACGCCGGCCTCTACCGCTACAACGGCAGGGAGTTCCGCTGGGTGGACAGCTACAAGACAGTAAAGAACGTAAACTGCCTTTACGTGGACGAGGAGGGACGCCTTTGGATCGGTACAAACGACAACGGCCTCGCCATCGTTATCCGTGAGGAAGTGGTAAACGTGCTGGACCAGGAGGACGGCCTTCCGTCAAACTCCGTGCGCTGCATCACAAGGTCTTCCGACGGCTACTACTATATCGGTACCACCAGCAGCCTTCAGATAATCGTTATGAACAACGGCCTTAAAGCCACAAACACGCTGGAAGAGATAAAGTATGCGGACAGCATCACTGCGGACGAAGAAGGGCACGTTGCCGCTATCTCTTCGGACGGAACCCTTTTCCTGCTGCTCGCAGGCAATATAGTAACTTCTAAGCAGAATGACGGCGACGAGGTTTACAACAGCTGCGCATTTTCGCCCGACGGAACGCTTATGGTGGGGACTTCCGGAAATCACATCATCAGCTTTGATGTTTCCGCGAACACACTGCGCAGCACGGGCACTATGACCTGCGAAAATGTGACGAGCATCAACAATATCAACTTCCTGCCCGACGGAACGATGTTTATTTCGACGGACAGCGGAGTTTCCTACGTGGACGGGGCAGGGTATCACCGTCTCAATACTAACGAGTTCAACAATTCCATTGACAATATGCTCTACGACTACCAGGGGAACCTTTGGTTTACTTCCTCGAGGCTTGGGCTCCTGCGCCTTGCAAAGTCCCCTTTCAAGGATGTTTACGGCTCAGTCGGGATAGAGCGTAAGGTGGTCAATGCCATTGTTTTCTGGCAGGGGGACTACTACATCGGCACCGACAACGGCCTTGATGTGGTTGACAAGGCCTGCCGGAATGTTGTGGAGAATAAGCTTACAAAGACGCTTGAGGGGAAGCGCATCCGCTGTATGTATGTGGACAGCGAGCAGCACCTGTGGGTATGCACCTACGGCAGCGGCCTTATGGAGTTTGCGCCAAACGGCGACAGCTGGATCTACAATGCCGATAACGGGAGCTTTGGCAACCGTGCAAGAGTGGTGACGGGCCTTTCGGACGGGACCATCCTTGCGGCCGGCGACACCGGTATAAGCTACATCCGGAACCACAAGATAGAGCGCACCATCAACACAAAGGACGGCCTTGTGAATTCCATGATCCTTACACTTACGGAGCGGGCAGACGGGTCGATCCTTGCCGGCACCGACGGCGACGGCATCGCAGTCCTTAAGGACGGGAAGATAAGCCATATGCTCACCCGTGACAACGGCCTCAGCAGCGGCGTTATTTTAAGGACAGTTAAGGATCCAAAGTCTGAGGGTGTGTTCATTGTTACAAGCAACAGCCTCTGTTACCTTAGCCCCGAGGGCTTTATAACGGTGCTGAACAAATTCCCGTACTTTAACAACTACGATATATGGGCAAACGACGAGGACACGCTGTTTGTTATGTCGAGCGCAGGTATTTATGTTGTGGAGCGCGACGAGCTGGTGGCCGGCGGCGATATGGCCTGGGAGCTGCTTGACGCAAGGAGGGGCCTTGGAACCTCGCTTACCGCAAACTCCTGGAACTATTACAACGAAAACGGCGAGCTTTTCCTGCCCTGCGACACAGGCGTTTACATCATTGATGTTGAAAAATATAACAGCGACGTACGTTCCTACAGGATGCAGCTGGCATCCGTGAGGCTTGACGACGTACTCCAGCCGCTTCCGCGCACGGGAGCTATTATTGTCGGCCGCGGAGTAAACCGCGTGGAGCTTGGGACAGAGATCCTGAATTACACCATCCAGGAGCCAAACGTAGGGTACCGGCTTGAGGGCTTTGAGCAGAAGTATACCATTGTCCCGCAGAGCAACCTGAACAACATCAATTACGTTAACCTGCCGGCAGGCACCTACACTTTCCACCTTGCGATCTTTGACAGCGCAGGGGAGAAGGTGCTTGAGGAGCGCAAGTTTGAGCTTGTGAAGATCGGCGAGTTTTACGAGCAGCCGGGCTTTATGTTCTACATGGTAGTGACTTTTTCACTGTTCCTTATCTGGTTCACCTGGCTTGCCGTACAGAGGCAGCTCAACAAACAGCAGATCAAGCTGAATATGGCGAACGAGACAGTGGCAGCCATAGCAAACGCAGTCGATGCCAAGGACGTGCGCACGCACCAGCACTCCATCCGCGTGGCTGAGTACTCCGTGCTTATCGCGCAGGAGATGAACTGCTTCAAGTGGTGGAACCGTAACAAATCCTTAAACAACCTGAGGAGAGCCGCGCAGATGCACGATATCGGAAAGATAGGCATCCCGGACAGCGTGCTCAACAAGGTCGGGCGTCTTACGGACGACGAGTACGCAAAGATGAAGTCCCACGTTATGAGGGGCGCGGAGATCCTTAAGGACTTTACGCTCGTAGAGCACGTTGAGGACGGCACAAAGTATCATCACGAGCGCTATGACGGGCGCGGGTACCCGGAGGGCTTGAAGGGCGAGGAGATACCGCTGTTTGCGCGCATCATCGGCGTTGCGGACGCCTTTGACGCCATGACGAGTAACCGTGTTTACCGCAACCACATGGACACCGACTACGTTATGAACGAGATGAAGCGCGGCCGCGGGAGCCAGTTCGATCCCGACGCGCTGGACGCGTTCCTTCGCCTTGTGGACAAGGGTGAGATAAACCTTGACGAGATCTACAAGGAGAAGCGTTCCGAGATAGAGCACGCGGACCAGGAGGCCCAGAGCGAGCTTGCCCGCCGCGTGGAGGAGGACAAAAAGATCCAGCAGGAAGAGATGGGGAAAGAAAAACCGAAAGGCAACGAAGAGGCCGGCGAGAAGGCCACTGAGGCCGGGAAAGGAGCGAAGGCATGAAGCGGGTATATATAACAACAGCTGTGACCTGTCTTTTCGTTCTGGCCGGTTTTATCGGGCTTTTCAGGTTCTTTAACCTCACGGGCGGAAAAGAGCACCTTAAGATCGGATTTATCTACGATAACGACGAGAGCACGGCCTACACCTACAACTTCTCCCTTGCAAAGGATGCGCTCGAAAAGGAATACGGCGAGCGTGTGGAGATCATCACCCGCAGCAACGTTATTGATGAGGAGATGGAAGAGCCCCTAAGGGAGCTTGCGGAAAAAGGCTGCGACATCATCTTCTTCAACGGCTACAGCGAGCTTGTGCGGCAGCTTGCGCCGGAGTATCCGGACACGCAGTTCTGCCAGGCTTCTTACATGGATATGAGCGGGCAGAGCGTGCCCGGGAACTTTCACACCTTCAAGGGCGAGGCCTACCAGGGCAGGTATGTTAGCGGTATCGCAGCCGGGATGAAGCTGAAGCAGCTTATAACAGAAGGCGTTATTACCGCCAAACAGGCAAAGGTTGGCTTTGTTGCTGCTTTCCCGACTTCGGAGGTTATTTCGGGCTACACGGCGTTTATACTCGGTGTGCGCTCCGTTGTTCCGGAAGCGGTGATGCATGTCATCTACACCTCGACCTGGAGCAGCTTTGCGCACGAGAAGAGCGCTACCGAAAAGCTGATAAACGAGGGCTGCATAGTCATCTCGCAGCACACGGACACCATCGGCCCCGCCATCGCCTGCGAAGAGGCGACCACGGACAGGAACGTTTACTACGTTGGCTACAACCAGAGTATGTCGGAGGTTGCCCCGGGATCGTCGCTCGTGACGGCAAGGATCTGCTGGGAGCCCTATGTCCTTACGGCGGTGGACGCC
>JAGDCQ010000240.1 GCA_017958465.1 Lachnospiraceae bacterium | reverse complement strand
GATCTCCGGCAGCACAAACAGGAAACCGATGGCCGTATAGAAAAACAGCACCTCGATGACCGAGCTGCGCGTAAGCGCCTTCTTTTTCACTATTTCCCGCACTCCCTTTAAGATAGCGTAAAGGAGCACCAGCCACATCCAGACTTCCATAAAACTCTCCTATGCAAGCAAGCCACAGGCTTGCAACCAAAACAGCAGGCAAACCACCGGCTTGCCTGCATTCTGATCATCTTATCTTTTCGGGGAAGCCCACCTTTTTCTGCACCTTGCGAAGGGTTTTGTTCGCATAATAGGAGGCTTTCTCAGCATTTTCCTTGATATATTTGTCGATGTAGTCCTTCTCCTTCGAGAGCCTTGCAAACTCGTCCTGGAGGGGCTTGAGCACGCTGACAACAGCCTCGCCCACGGCCTCCTTGAAGTCGCCGTAGCCCTTGCCCTCGAACTCGCGCTCAACTTCCTCCACGCTCTTGCCAAGGCAGGTACGGTAAATGTCGATGAGATTGCTTACGCCGGGCTTGTCCTCGGAATACCGCACAACAGTGTCGGAATCCGTAACCGCGCGCTTGCACTTGCGCATGATCGCGTCCGGCGGATCCATCAGGTATATCGACGCGTTCTCGTTTTCATCGGACTTTGACATCTTCTTTGCGGGATCCTGAAGGCTCATGATCTTCGCCCCCGACTTGCCGATATAGGCTTCCGGCACGGTGAAAACGTCGCCGTAGATGTTGTTGAAACGGATGGCGATGTCGCGGGTAAGCTCCAGGTGCTGCATCTGGTCGATGCCCACCGGCACAACGTCCGACTGGAACAGCAAAATGTCAGCCGCCATAAGCACCGGGTAGGTAAAGAGGCCGGCGTTGATGTTGTCCGCGTGCTTTGCGGACTTGTCCTTGAACTGCGTCATGCGGTTCAGCTCGCCCATATAGGTGAAGCAATTCAGTATCCAAGCCAGCTCCGCGTGTGCCGAGCAGTGGGACTGGTAGTAAATGCAGTTTTTCTCGGGATCGAGGCCCGCAGCAATGTAGAGCGTGAGCAGGTTACGCGCGCGCTTGCGCAGCTCCGCCGGATCCTGGCGCACGGTGATGGAGTGCTCGTCCACCACGCAGAAAAACGTTTCGTATTCGTCCTGGAGCGTCACAAAATTCTTGAGCGCCCCAAGGTAGTTACCGAGTGTAAGGTTGCCTGTCGCCTGCATACCGCTGAACAGCGATTTTCTTCCGTCTATCATAATGATCTCCTGTTAAAAATTTTCTATGTAATTTCCAATGTTTCCGTGCCAAACTTGGTCACCTGTTTCTGTGCAAGTGTCTGTTCCCTTGCTTCGCACCAAACTAGGTCACCTGTTTCTGTGCAAGTGTCTGTTCCCCTGCTCTCAAGCCTTTTCCACAACTCCCGGCAGGTCTTCAAGCTTTTCAAGCTTTTCTGCGAAACTGTCCGCTTTTCCGAAGCCGTACGCTGCAAATATGAACGGTACTCCCGCATCCCGCGATGCAACCTCATCACCATCCGTATCGCCCACGTAAACAGGTGCTTTAAGCCCCCATTTTTCCACGATCCTGCGGATATTGTCCGCCTTCAGGACGCCGGTATCCCCGGGGCAAAGGTGGTCGAGGCACAAGTCTTCATAGCCGTAGGCCTTCAAAAAAGCTTCTATGTAGCCGGCCCTGCAATTGCTCACGATAAAGACCTTGATCCCCATCTCCTTCAGCTTCCGGAAAACTCCGCCCACATCGCCAAGCAGCACGCCCTTGTGATCCAGGAGGTACGGGCATTGTTCGCGCACGCAGCGCTCCATCACGCTCAGCGCCTTTTCGAAGGGCACGCTCAGAAACATCCTTTTCGCGATGTCCTCCAGCGGCAGCCCGTAGAAGGATTTGAGGCGCTCCGCGCTGATCTCGTCCGTGATCTCGGGGTATTCCGCCGCCACGCGCTGCCAGACCTCTGCAGCCGGCACGGTCGAATCCCAGAGGGTCCCGTCCACATCAAACAAAATCCCGTCAGTTACTATCATTTCTCTCTCCATAGGCCGCAACGAGCGCAGCCGGTACACGAATTACTTGATTATATCGCATCCTCCCCAAAAAATCAATAGAAGAAACTCGCGACACCCGTTCATAACTTGCTCATGTCCGGCGGATCTACGGGCGAGGCGGATCTTTGAAGTGCGTTCGCTTATCGCACAAAAAAGCCCCGTGCGACCAGCATGCGACCTGGGGGCGGTTCTCTGGTTGAAGTACGACCAAGGGACGGTTCTCTGGTTGTAATTGACCCTGGGGACGGTTCTCTGGTTGAGTTTCGTCCAGGGGACAGTTCTCTGGTTGAGGGTATCCCGTCTGTTCACGGAGGAAAAGTACCTTAAACGGGCAAAACGCACGGTTTAAGGTACAAGAACTTCTCTGTGAAGCTTCATTGCAGAATACAAAGTGTACCCCTAATGGCAAGAATGCCTCATTTAAGGTACAAAAGTTTCTTCATTAAGCTGCGAAATGGAACCCAAAGTGTACCCCTAGCGGCAAGAATGCCCGGTTTAAGGTACAAAAGCATCTTCATTAAGCTTCGAAACGGAATCCAAAGTGTACCCCTAACGGCAAGAATGCCCGGTTTAAGGTACAAAAGTTTCTTCATTAAGCTGCGACCCGGAATCCAAAGTGTACCCCTAACGGCTAGAATGCTTGGTTTAAG
>JAGDCQ010000239.1 GCA_017958465.1 Lachnospiraceae bacterium | reverse complement strand
GTTCATCCTGAGCCAGGATCAAACTCTCAAATTTAAATTTGTTAGTTTGACACTATTCAGAACACGCTGACCTCTTGTTTGTGGTCATGTTTCCGTTTACTGTCTTTTAGGGAACCTTAAGTTTTTGCACTTTTGGTTCGTTCAACTTGCAGATTTCTCTGCGCCCGGATTTCTCCGAGCTGAAATTTTGGAATTTTCAAGGTTGTTTCATTATTTGATTATCAAGGTTCTTCTTGTTTAGAAAAACAAGAGCTGTCCGCTTTTTTAATGCTCCGTTTTGCGGTCAGCTCGATTATAATAACATCTTGCTCTGCGTTTGTCAACAGAAATTTTTAATTTTTTTGATATTTTTCGGGTTTCCTTTGTCATCACAGGTGTTACATCCCCCGCAAAGCGCCTATTTACGCCGTTTTCGGCTTCATCCTCTGCGTTCTTCCGTAAGCGGCTTTTCCCAATATATTTTACCTGAAGTTTCCGCTGCGAGCCCGTCTATTACATTTTTCAACCCTTCAAGCAGCTCTTTTTCGCGTTTTTTCGAGCGCCTTCCCTTGGCGTTGTAGAGTTCTTTCGTATAATATGCGTCATACGATACTGCGAAATCATCATCCGTCTTATGCGGGAAAAAGCTGACCGCTGCCTCATATTTGATGCACCCGTCGCAGGAGTCCGATATCAGCATCACCTTAGCTCCCCGCCTCTTAACTCCGTTCGCCGTGCACTTTGCCTCAAAATACTGTTCATAAACATTAATAGTTGCCATACTGATTCCTTCTCTCCTTTACTTTTCTGCCTTTTTCGGGTATTATATGAACAAGGGTTTTCCCTGTTAAATCTATTCGGTCTGTGTTTCAGGTTCCGCAGACTTCTTAAAAACAGAACCTGATGATTGGAGGTTTACTTATGGAACTTGAATTCTATCGTTGCAAACATTGCGGCCAGATCGTTGCCATCGTTAAAAAAGCCGTTTGTACGGTTCACTGCTGTGGCGAGGCTATGGAAAAGATCGTTCCCGGAACCACCGACGCCGCTGCCGAGAAGCATGTTCCCGTTGTAGAAGTTAACGGAAATATCGCTACTGTTAAGGTAGGAAGCGTTGCTCACCCTATGCTTGAGGAACACTATATTGAATGGATCGTTCTTCAGACAGAGACCGGCAACCAGAGAAAGCAGCTTAAGCCCGGCTCCGAGCCCAAAGCGGATTTTGCGCTCCTTGACGGCGACAAGGTTGTTGGCGCTTACGCATACTGCAACCTGCACAGCCTGTGGAAATCGTGAAACGCATGCTCGGGCTCATAACCCGCGTTCGCAGAAAACCCGGTTTGACACCCAATACTATATGAAACATACCCCCGGTTCTATGGTTTAACCATATCCGGGGGTTTTGTCATATTTGCTCCAATGCCACAGCTTTATTTGTCTGCTGTTCTTTGGCTGTTTTATTCTGTATAGGTAAAGGTCCTGTACAGCGAACAATAATATGTTACGTTTTCGTTTTCGTCATAGATAGTCGCACTTGATGAGGTAATGTTCAATCTCAGTACTCTAATCTCACCAAGAGCTCCTGTATCATCATATTCGGTAAATTCTTTGGTCCCTTTTGTAAAATTAGGCTCTATCGAGAACAGCTCAGTACCGATCGCATTATCGGAAAGAGGGATGCTGATAATACAATCCGACCTGTGATAAGAAATGAACCAGGATTTTTTGGGAAGATACCTCTCATCTATTTCATCGCCGTTTTCGGCAACACCTTTATAAATCCTGAACTCATAGTTTACACCGCCATTTGACGGGATATCTACTCCGAATGGGTCGACCTTTACATACTTCGAACCCTGTCCACCATTGTCATCGTTTCCACCTTTACCAAGATTAAAAGGATCTGAGGGATCCTGAGGTTCCGCAGGATCGTCCGATGTTCTGCCGGCAGGCTCCTTAGCTCCGTTTGTTACAGTACCTTTTCCTGTGTTTTTATTGCCATCGGTCTTCTTTCCGTCGGATGTGACCGCAGACCCATCGCCACATGCAAAGATAAACATTGCACATACCAGTAATACCGCAACAAAATAGATTTTCTTCATGGTTTTCCCCCTTTACGGATAATGCCCTGACTGCAAAAAAACCTTTGACCTGTCCAAAGCATTGCTTTTGAACTGCCAAAGGTTTTGAACGGAGAAAGAGGGATTTGAACCCTCGCGCCGGTTGCCCGACCTACACCCTTAGCAGGGGCGCCTCTTCAGCCTCTTGAGTATTTCTCCTCGCTGAATATTTTGAAACCGATATTTGTGCGCCATTTCGTGGCGCAAAGTGTAGTATAACAGTAAAAACAGTCCCTGTCAACTCTTTTTTGCACCCGGCAGACTTATTTCATCTCAATATACGCTGTTCTTATGGCAGTCTGTGACCACTATAACAGGAAGATCTTCAACCCTAAGCTTCCTTACTGCCTCTGTGCCAAGGTCTTCATAAGCGATGACCGTGCTTTCCTTGATGCATTTCGAGAGCAGTGCTCCTGCTCCACCCACAGCTGCAAAATAAACTGCCTTGTTCTTGTTAATGGCAGCCTTGACCTCTTCGTTTCGCCTGCCCTTGCCGATCATCCCTTTAAGGCCAAGCTCTAAGAGCCTTGGCGTATATTTGTCCATACGTGATGACGTAGTGGGGCCTGCCGAACCTATGACCTGCCCCGGCCTCGCAGGAGACGGCCCAAGATAATAAATAGTCTCGCCGTTTATGTCAAAGGGCAGTTTTTCGCCTTTTTCCAGGGTTTCCGTCATCCGCTTGTGAGCGGCGTCCCTCGCAGTATAGAGCGTCCCCGAAAGGTATACGAAATCTCCTGCCTCCAGCAGGCTTATATCCTCTTTTGTCAACGGAAGGTTTATATGATATTCTGCCATTTCCCGCACTTTCCCTTCTTTGCACCCGGGCTTTTGCCGGACTACAGCACTCTCACTGCGTGCCTGTTAACATGACAGCAGATGTTCACTGCAAGCGGAAGACCTGCTATGTGGGTCGGATAAGTCTCGATATTTACGCCAAGGACAGTCGTATCGCCGCCAAAGCCTCCGGGGCCTATCCCTGTCTCGTTCAGTGTCTTTAGGAGCTCCTCTTCGATCCGTGCGATATGGGGCTTTTCCGACCTCCGGTCCAAGTCCCTTGTGAGCGCCTTTTTTGCAAGGATCGCACACAGCTCGAAATCCCCGCCGAGGCCAACCCCCACTACCATAGGAGGACAGGCGTTCGGCCCTGCGCTCTTTACGGCATCAAGGACAGCGTTCTTCACGCCTTCCTCGCCGTCTGAAGGCTTAAGCATGTAAACCTTGCTCATATTTTCGCTGCCAAATCCCTTTGGTGCCACCGTGATCTTTATCTTGTCGCCGGGCACAAGTGAAACGTGAAGAATTGCAGGGGTATTGTCTTTTGTGTTTTCACGGATCAGCGGATCCTTCACAACGGATTTCCTCAGATACCCGCGCTCGTAGCCGTTTCTCACGCCTTCGTTCACAGCCTCCGTAAGATCCCCGTCTATGTGCACATCCTGGCCGATCTCCATAAAAACCACAGCCATCCCGGTGTCCTGACAGATGGGAATGCTCTCGTTCTTTGCGATCTCCATGTTTTCAACAAGCTGCGAAAGGATCTTTTTTGCGACGAAACCCGTTTCGTCCTTAAAAGCTTTCGTGATCCTGCCCCTCACATCATCTGTAAGGGACAGGTTTGCCTCTATGCACATTTCCTCTATTGCTTTACTGATCTCACTTCCGGATACTTCTCTTATCACTCTGACCTCCAAGCCTTTCACCCGGCTATGGCTGACTATTCTTCAAGGATGCTCTCGACGTCGTCGTCTTCAAGGACCTTTGTAACGCCGGCTACGGTATTGCTCTTGCCCATATTTATGAGCTTCACGCCCGTGGTATTTCTTCCGAGAACGCTTATTCCGCTGATCGGGATGCGGATGACCACGCCCTCTGTGGTGATGAGCATTACCTCGCCCTCCGTATCCACAGCCTTAGCGGCAACAAGCACGCCGGACCTCTCCATAAGCTTGTAGCACTTCACACCCTTGCCGCCTCGGTGCTGCGCGGTAAACTCGTCTATCGCAGTCAGCTTTCCAAGACCGTTTTCGGAAACAAACAGGATGTTTGTCCCCTCGTTGGTAAGGATCATCTCTATAACTTCGTCATCCGTAAGTGTCATACCTATAACACCCATGGACGAACGGCCGGTAAACCTTACATCCTCTTCGTTGAAGCGGATGCACATACCGTTCTGGGTAATGAGCATTGCATCGGACTTTCCGTCTGTGAGCTTCACGCCGATCAGCACGTCGTCATCCCTGAGGCTGATAGCCTGGATGCCGGATTTGCGGATGTTTGCGAACTCTGAAAGCCTTGTCTTCTTTACTGTACCGTTCTTTGTCGCCATGAGCAGGAACTTCTCGCCCTCATGGACTGTCTCGTCCTCAACGCCGTCGGGGATCACAGGCGATTTCGCAACGTCTTCCTTCGTGAGGGAAAGACCGGCAGTGATCTTTTCGTCGCCCTGCAGCGGGATAAGGTTAACGATAGCCGTTCCCCTTGCAGTCCTTGATGCCTCCGGGATCTCGTATGCGCGGATCCTGTAAGCACGCCCTTTGCTGGTGATGAACATTATGTAATCGTGGGTGGAGGTCATGAACAGCTCGACAATGTTGTCATCATCAATGGTCTGCATGCCCTTCACGCCCTTGCCGCCGCGCTGCTGGCTGCGGAAGTTGTCTATTGTCATTCGCTTGATGTAGCCCCTTCTTGTCATGGCTACAACAGTGTTTTCAACGGGGATCATATCCTCATCAAGGATCTCCTCGCTGTCGGCTCCTATCTGGGTCCTGCGCTCGTCGCTGTATTTTTCGCTGATGGCGAGGATCTCCTTCTTAACGGTTGCAAGGAGCACCTTTTCGTCCCCAAGGATCGCTCTGTATTCCGCGATCTTTTTCTGGAGCTCATCAAATTCGTTAACAAGCTTCTCTCTTTCGAGACCTGTCAGCTGGCGCAGACGCATATCAACAATGGCCTGTGCCTGTGCATCGTCAAAGCCGAAGGCGCTGATAAGGCTTTCCTTCGCTTCCTGTGTGCTCTTTGCCGCGCGGATAAGACGGATGACTTCGTCTATGACATCCAGGGCTTTAAGCAGGCCTTCGATGATGTGCGCGCGCTCCTCCGCTTTGTTGAGGTCGTATCTTGTACGCCTTGTAACAACCTCTTCCTGATGCTTTAAATATACAGACAGTGCCTCAAGGAGGTTAAGGACCTTAGGCTGGTTCTCCACAAGCGCGAGCATTATCACGCCAAAGGTATCCTGCAGCTTTGTGTGCTTGTAGAGCTTATTGAGAACAACAGAAGGGTTAACATCGCGCCTCAGCTCAATACAAACTCGAACGCCCTCTTTATTGGACTCGTCACGGATCTCCGTGATACCATCCACCTTTTTGTCGCGGACAAGCTCGGCGATGTTTTCGATGAGCTTTGCCTTGTTGACCATATAAGGGAGCTCTGTTACGACTATGCGGTTTTTCCCGTTAGCCATGGGCTCGATATCAGTAACGGCGCGGACTATCACCTTTCCGCGGCCTGTCCTGTAGGCATCGTTTATCCCGCGCTTTCCGCAGATAACGGCACCTGTAGGGAAATCCGGTCCCTTAACGATGGAAAGGAGCTCCTCTATTGCGGTCTCCTTGTCCTCTATCTTATTGTCTATGATCTTTACAACAGCATTTACCACTTCACCAAGGTTGTGAGGCGGGATGTTTGTTGCCATACCGACTGCGATACCCGTTCCGCCGTTCACAAGGAGGTTCGGGATGCGCGAAGGCAGCACTGCCGGCTCTTTCTCGGTATCGTCGAAGTTGGGCTCCATATCAACAGTGTCTTTGTTGATATCCGCAAGCATCTCCATAGAGATCTTGCTGAGCCTTGCCTCGGTGTATCGCATTGCGGCAGCGCCGTCACCGTCCACAGTACCGAAGTTTCCGTGCCCGTCAACGAGCGGGTAACGTGTGGACCAGGGCTGGGCAAGGTTTACCAAAGCACCGTAGATAGAGCTGTCACCGTGCGGGTGATATTTACCCATTGTATCACCGACAATACGGGCACATTTTCTGTGCGGCTTGTCAGGTGTATTGCTTAATTCGTTCATGGCATGCAGGATGCGGCGCTGAACGGGCTTTAAGCCGTCCCTTGCATCGGGCAGCGCTCTTGCCACAATGACCGACATGGCGTAGTCGATGTAGGAATTCTCCATCGTGACTTTTAAGTCGGCATCCTGTATGTTTTTATCAAAGATATTGTCTTCCATTGTTTCTGTTGTCTCCGGAGGTTGTTTTCCTATTTACCCGTTTTACGGCTCTTATGCGTTCTTGTCCAGATTCTTCACGTATTTCGCGTTCGTCTCGATAAACTCGCGGCGCGGCTCCACATCATCACCCATAAGGATAGTGAAGGTGACATCAAGCTCGGAATTGGACTCCTCGTTGATGCAAACGCGCTTGAGCACACGCTTTTTCGGATCCATTGTCGTGTCAAAGAGCTGGTCCGCATCCATCTCACCAAGACCTTTATAACGCTGGATCTTGTTGTTCTGGTCACGTCCTACCTGTGCTAAAAGGTCGTTCAGCTCGTCGTCCGAATATACATACCAGACCTGCTTGTTTTTCTCGAGCTTGTAAAGAGGAGGCGTCGCAAGATAAACGTAGCCCTGCCTTATAAGCTCCGGCATAAAGCGGTACAGGAAAGTAAGCATCAGGGTATCGATATGGGCTCCGTCCACATCGGCATCTGTCATGATGATTATCTTGTGGTATCTGAGCTTGCTGATATCGAAGTTTTCCGAGATACCCGTTCCGAAGGCCGTTATCATGGAGCGGATCTCGTTGTTGTTCAGGATCTTGTCAAGCCTTGCTTTTTCCACGTTGAGGATTTTGCCGCGGAGAGGCAGGATAGCCTGCGTAGCGCGGTTTCTCGCGGTTTTTGCGGAACCGCCCGCGGAATCTCCCTCTACGATAAAGATCTCGCAGTTTTTCGGATCCTTGTCGGAGCAGTCTGCAAGCTTTCCGGGAAGGCTCCAGCCGTCAAGCGCGGATTTCCTTCTTGTAAGGTCTCTTGCCTTTCTTGCCGCGTCTCTCGCGCGCTGCGCAAGGATGGCCTTTTCACAGATCTGCTTTGCAACTGTGGGATTCTGCTCAAGATAGTAGGTGAGCTGCTCGCTCACGATCCCGTCCACTGCAGTCCTCGCCACACTGTTACCGAGCTTTTGCTTGGTCTGGCCCTCAAACTGCGGCTCAGGGATCTTTATGCTTATGATGGCCGACAGACCCTCACGGATATCGTCTCCTGTGAGGTTTTCCTCGTTTTCCTTCAAAAGCTTCATCTGGCGGGAATAATCGTTAAAGGTCTTTGTTATGGCATTTCTGAAACCTGTAAGATGTGTTCCGCCTTCAGGTGTTATGATATTGTTTACGAAGCTGTAAACGCTCTCGTTATAACCGTCATTATGCTGGAGTGCGACTTCCACATAAACATTGCCTTTTGTGCCTTCACAATAGATTATGTCGTCGTAGAGCGGTGTTTTCCCTTTGTTCAGGTACTTAACGTATTCCTTGATACCGCCTTCGTAGTGGAACTCTTTTACCATGCCGGCAGTTTTTATAAACTCGGAATCCGGCGCTCCTTCCGCATTTTCACGCTTGTCTCGGAGGATGATCTTAAGGCCCTTTGTAAGGAAAGCCATCTCGCGGAGACGTGTTTTTAAGATGTCGAAATCGAAAACTGTCTCTTCAAATATCTCTCTGTCGGGGAAGAAGGTGACTGTCGTTCCTGTCCTGTCCGACTCTCCCACTTCTTCAAGGGGTGTAACGGTTTTTCCCCGCTCATAGCGCTGCTTGTAGGCCTTTCCGTCTCTTTCGACGCAAACCTCAAGCCACTCTGAAAGTGCGTTTACAACAGAAGCTCCAACGCCGTGAAGACCGCCTGAAACCTTGTATCCCCCACCGCCAAACTTTCCGCCTGCATGCAGGATCGTAAATACAACTTCAACCGATGATATCCCTTTTTTCTTGTTTACTTCGGTAGGGATACCGCGGCCGTCGTCCACAACAGTTATTGAGTTGTCGGGGTTAATGGAAACATCGATAGTCGTACAGTAACCTGCAAGTGCTTCATCAACTGCGTTATCCACAATTTCATAAACAAGGTGATGAAGACCCCTTGATGATGTGCTTCCGATGTACATACCAGGGCGCTTTCTGACTGCTTCGAGACCCTCTAATATCTGGATTTGCTCGGCGCCATAGTTTTTATCGCTCATAAAATTACTCCTTTTCGTTACTGTCCTTCGTTCGCTATTTCGCTTATCCCGCCGTTTTCCACCCTGAACACTTTTGTTGTCCCGGTGCTTGAATCCACAAACTCTTCAAGACCGGTACAGGTGATGATGGTCTGCATTCCTTCAATTCCGGCGATAAGCTGCTTTTGTCTGTTCCTGTCAAGCTCCGACAGAACATCATCTAACAGGATTATGGGATTATTATTGATCTTCTTCTTAACAAGCTCTATTTCCGCAAGCTTTAGTGTAAGCGCAGCCGTTCTCTGCTGCCCCTGGGATCCGAATTTCCTAACGTCTATCGGTTCCTCACCTTCTTTTTTCACAAGAAAGCATATATCGTCCCTGTGCGGTCCGGAAAGCGTCATCCCGGCGGCAATATCCCGTCTTTTTCCGTCTTTCAGGGCCTTTTCAAGGTCAGAGGCTTTTACGTTTGGCTCATATATGAGCGTTATCTCTTCTTTTCCCGATGTGAGCCGGCTGTGGATAACTTTCGCTATCTCGTTCAGTTCGTTTATAAACCTTTCCCGGATCTCTATTATCGCGATACCGCTCTTTACTATCTGGTCGTCCCATACAGACAAAAGGTCGTCGCTCAAAAAGGCTTCATCCGATTTCCTGAGGATCTGGTTTCTTTGCTGGAGAGTTTTATTGTAGTTTGCAAGGTTAAACATATAAATCTTGTCAAGCTGACAGATCTCCATATCAAGAAAATGCCTTCTTGCGGCCGGCCCGTCCTTTATTATCGAAAG
This sequence comes from Lachnospiraceae bacterium, assembly GCA_017958465.1. GTDB lineage: Bacteria > Bacillota > Clostridia > Lachnospirales > Lachnospiraceae > SZUA-448. Next base: position 5,205 of record JAGDCQ010000239.1, on the reverse strand, counting down.
GTCCTCCGGTGAAAACGACACTACGCTCAGCAGAGAGAAAATCTCGCTGTATTTCTTAACGGGGGTGTTGTCTATCGCAACTCCCTTTCTTTTGTCCCTTGAAAGGTGGTAATCTATCTTGTAGTCCACGCCATCCCTGTTTATATAGATCCTGACGTGTGCTTCGTTTTCCGTGAAGCGGATCATATCCCTTTCCTTTGCTCCCCTGTGGGACTTTGTGCTTCCGCAAAGGAAAATGGCCTCAAGGATATTTGTTTTCCCCTGGGCATTGTTTCCGGAGAGGATATTTGTCCCCTCCGAAAAATCCACTTCCAGATTACCGTAATTTCTGAAATTCGTTAATTCAAGTCTTTTGACTATCATTACTCTATTACTACCGTTTTCCCTTCAAATTCGATCTTATCTCCGGGATGCAGCTTTTTACCGCGCTGCGTCTCCACCTGGCCGTTAACAAGTACTTTCCCGCTCTGGATAACGTATTTTGCGTCTGCTCCGCTTTCGATCATACCTGCAAGCTTCATAGCCTGGCAGAGTTTTATAAACTCGTCTTTAATCTTTACATTCATAATTTAGCCTAATTTTACTTAAAAAATGTTAAATAAGTGTTACGGGGAGGATAACATAGTTATATCTGTTCTCTGTATCCTTTATGTAGCAAGGGGACTTGGGAGAAGACATATACATAAATATCTCCTCATCATCCACAGCCTTTAACACATCCATAATAAATCTGGGGTTAAAGCCTATCCTTATGCCTTCGCCTTCGGAAATGATATTGATATTGTCCTTGATATTACCTATGCTCGAAGTAAGGCTCAGCTCAAAGTTGTCACCTTCGATGTTGATAACTATAGGACGCTTCTCTGTTTCCTTGTAGAGCGGTGATACACGGTCGATACTGTTATACAGCGCCTTTCTGTTGATAACTACCTTTGTTTTGTAGTCATTGTTCAGCATCTGGTTTATGTTGAAGTATTCGCCGTCGATAAGCCTTGAAAGGACTATAGTATCATCTATTGCAAAAATGGCATGCATATTGTCGAGATAGATAGTTACTTCGCTGTCTGCATCTCCGGTAAGGATCTTGCTTATCTCGTTAAGAGCCTTTCCGGGGATGATAACTCCCTTGTCCTTATAGCTTTCCTTAAGCTCTACCTGTCTTACCGCGATCCTGTGACCGTCAAGTGCCACAACCCTGAGGTTGTTCTGCTTTATCTCAAAATAAACACCTGTCATCAGCTTGTTGCTGTCGGATGTGCTTATGGCAAAGGTGGTCTGATTGATCACTTCCCTTAAAGTAAACTGTGACAATGTGATATTGTCGGTTTTCTGATACTCGGGAAGCGCAGGGAACTCCTCGCTTGATTTTCCGGGTATATTGATAAATGTGTTTTCGGAAGTAATGGAAAGCTGGTTCTTTTCGTCAGTATCTATTACAACATCGCTGTCAGGCAGCTTCCTGACTATATCTGAGAAGGTTTTTGCATTTATTGCTATCTGGCCCTCTTCTTCAATACGGCCTCCGACCACTGTTTCTATAGCCATCTCCATATCGTTAGAAACAAGCTTGATACATCCGTCAATCGCTTCAATAACAATTGACTCCAGGATTGGCATAGTAGTCTTTACCGGAACGGCTTTAAGAACAATGTTTACTGCATTAACAAGTTTGTCTTTTTGACAGATGATCTTCATGGGACACTCCTTTTTTATTTAAATATTTAAATTTAAAAGATTAGTAGTAGTCATAGGGGTTGTGGATTTGTGGTATAAGTGCCTTCAGCCCAGTAACCGTGCGGGTTTGAAGGTGTTGTTCTTTATGTGTTTCCGTTGCTTATAAAAGCCCTTAAAATGTTGATTAAAAAAACAGGTTAAAATCCCGATTTAATAAACTAAATAATAAACACATATTAGCCACAGCCTATTAACAACAAACCAACAACTTATCCACAAGTTATCCACAGGTTATTGTGGATTTATCTTCTTTATTAATATATCGATAGTATCTGCGATACTCTGGCTGTTTTTTATATCATCCGTTACCTTGTTGATACCGTGGATGATAGTCGAGTGATCTTTCTTCCCAAGAAGCTCTCCTATTTCCGTAAGGGAAAGGGATGTGAGGTTTCTTGCAAGATACATCACTATCTGCCTCGGGTATGCAAAGTTCCTGGATTTATTCTTTGAGTAGATATCGTTGATGGAGATGTTGTAGTGCTCGGCAACTATCTCTGCAATGTAGTTGATATCTACCTTTCTTGTTTTCTTTGTGGATATGATGCTCTTTAATGCATCTTTTGCAACATCAAGCGTGATCTGGTCTTTGCTTAGACGCTGCAGCCTGTAGATAGCGACTATCTTATTAAGGGATCCTTCCATTTCACGGATGTTGGATGTGACATTTTCCGCGATATATTCGAGGATCTCCTCATTAAGGTCGATACCCGAGGAATCCAGCTTTCTCTTAAGGATCGCCATACGTGTTTCGTATGTAGGAGGCTGGATATCCACAACAAGGCCTGAATCGAAACGGGATCTTAACCTTTCTTCAAGAGTTGTAAACTCCTTGGGTGGCTTATCTGATGAGATAACGATCTGTTTTTTGGATTCCCTTAAGGCGTTAAAAGTGTTGAAAAACTCTTCCTGTGTGGATTCTTTGCCTATAATGAACTGGATATCGTCTATAAGAAGGACATCAAGATTCCTGTATTTGTTCCTTGTTTCTTCCGGACTGGATTTACCTTCACGGATAGACCTTACTATCTCGTTTGTAAAAGCTTCGCTTGTAACATAAAGGACTTTTTTCGAAGGATCGTTCTGATAGATATAGTTGCCGATAGCCTGCATAAGGTGGGTCTTTCCGAGACCTGCCCCTCCGTGTATGAAAAGAGGGTTGTAAAACTCACCCGGCGAATCCGCAACAGCAAGAGCAGCCGAAAAAGCCAGGTTACTGGAGGATCCTACGACAAAGTTTTCAAAGGTATAAGTAGGATTAAGATCGGAAGAATAGCTTTTTCTGTCTATGGCTGTTTTGTTGATGGATTCTGAAAGAAGCTCATCTGAATTCTTGAAATCTATATCATATTCATGATTAAAGAAGTTTGAGATGGCCAGCTTTAAGTGGATACCGTATTTGGATTTTATATAATCGTAAGAAAAGCTTGAATCCTGAGACGTAATTATAAAGGTATTGTCCTTTATGGACGATACCTTTAAGGGTTCAAGCCAGGTCTTATAAGTTATATCAGTCATTCCAAGATCTTTTTTAACATTAAGAAGGATCTCGGTCCAGTGCTGATTAACGGAATCGATAAGATTATTGTTCATGTTTCACCAACCAAAAAATAATACGCAACTGCATTTTTTATCACTCTATATTATAACCTTTATAGAAATAATTAGCAAGATGATAAAAAACTTTATTTTTATCTACAGCCTGTTGATAGTATATGGATAACTTTGTGGATAACATCTTTTCTTCCTATTATAAATTGTGGACAAATGTGGATAAAGTTGTTTAAAAATCACTTGACGAATTGCTCTCCAGTGAATATAATAGTAATGCTGTTCAGAGAGCAAATACTAAACTAGTATATTTTAAGTTATGCCTACCCTGGTATAAGGAGGTGGATTTTACATGAAGATGACATTTCAGCCTAAGAAGAAATCTCATGCAAGAGTACATGGTTTCCGTCAGAGAATGTTAACAAAGAACGGCCGTAAGGTTCTTGCAGCAAGAAGAGCAAAAGGAAGACATAAAATTTCCGCTTAAGGTCGCATTTTGTGACCTTTTTCTTCTTTTTGGAGTTTTTTCGGAGGCATATCATCCTAAACAATGTTAAACAGCAGATCTGAAGAAAACAGGATAATAAAAAGGGACAAAAATGTCGGTAAGATAAAAAACAGCTCTCACTATTCTTTCGTTTATAAGAACGGGAAGTCCCTTGCAAACCGCACTTTGGTAATGTATATCCTGAAAAACGATACCGACATAAACAGAATAGGTATCTCCGTCAGTAAAAAAGTAGGAAACAGCGTTGTACGCCACAGGCTTATGCGCCTTATAAGGGAGTCCTACAGACTGAACGGAAACCAATTAAAAACCGGATACGACATAGTAGTTGTCGCAAGAGCAAACGCAAAAGGGAAAGATTATTCGGATATAAGCCGGGATTTTTTACACCTGGCAGGTTTACACGGAATAAAGTTGCAAAATGAAGAAGATTCTGACGTTCCTGATAAAGATATATCGTAAGTTTATATCCCCATTAAAAGGCAGGCCGACTTGTATTTATTATCCGACCTGTTCTCAGTATGCCCTTGAAGCTATCGAGAAACACGGAGCTTTGAAAGGGTCTTTTTTTGCTGTAAAGAGAGTTTGCCGTTGTCACCCCTTCGCAAAGGGAGGATATGATCCGGTACCTTAAAGGAGGAAACCAAAACGTGTTAATGATTTTAACAACAGTTTCGGGCATTCTTAGACCTTTTGCCTTCATTTTGGGTCTTATCTTAAATGGCATTTATGAATTGATGAGTTTGATCGGGATCCACAATCTCGCTATCTGTATCATTTTATTCACAATTGTTACCAGAATGCTTATGTTGCCGCTTACCATAAAGCAGCAGAAGTTCACGAAGCTCTCATCTCTTATGAATCCCGAGCTTCAGGCAATTCAGGAAAAATACAAAAACAAAAAAGACGAAGCATCCCAGCGCAGGTTTCAGGAAGAAACCACGGAAGTATACAGAAAATACGGAGCAAGCCCTCTTGGCGGCTGCCTTCCTCTTCTCATAACGCTTCCTATCATGTTTGCGCTGTACAGGGTCATCTACAAGATGCCCGCTTACATCAATGATGTTTACTCATTGTACGATAACATCGTAAACCTCTTCCAGAACTCAGGTTCCGGCGATCAGGTAACTGCGATGAACATCATCAGCAACTTCGTAAATAATTTCGGAGTTACAGGATCCGCAAGAGGCCTTGTTTCCAACATCGGTAAATATACTTTCGGATCCGACGACTTCAAGAGAGCCTGCATTGATGTATTTTCATATTTCAACTCTGTAAACTGGCAAGCGTTCGCTGACGGATCTCTTATCACTTCCGACTCCTGGAACGCACTCCTGGCTGCAACAGGCCAGACCGCTGAAACATGGGTTTCTTATCTTAAAGAAACTCTCGGCAGTGACTACATGACCCAG
>JAGDCQ010000238.1 GCA_017958465.1 Lachnospiraceae bacterium | reverse complement strand
GTTCGTAAGCTACCTTACGATCAACGTTTCTGAGTTCTACAGGAATCCGGACCAGTGGAAGATCCTTGAAAACGAGATCCTTCCCGCTATCCTTCAGAAAACAAAACGCCCGAAGATCTGGAGCGCAGCCTGCTCCACAGGTGATGAGCCTTATTCCCTTGTAATGCTGCTTAGCAAATACATCCCGTTCTCCAACATTAAGATCATCGCTACCGATATAGACAAGCAGATCTTGAACCAGGCAAAGTCGGGATTGTATAACGAGAAGTTCTTAAAAGGGCTTCCTGCAGAGTTCAAGGCGAAGTATTTTACTTCCATAGGAGACGGTACCCTGCAGCTTTCGGACGAGATCAAACGCTGCGTGGAATTCAGGCAGCATGACCTGTTAAAAGACCCTTATCCTACAGGCCTCGACCTTGTAGTATGCAGAAATGTGGTAATCTACTTTACCGAGGAAGCAAAAGAAGTCATCTACAAGAAATTCAACCAGTCGCTTGTGAAGGACGGCGTTCTGTTCGTAGGAAATACGGAGCAGATCATAAAGCCCAGACAGCTTGGGTTTGAGCCCTTCAAAACCTTCTTCTACAGAAAGATGGAGGCTGACAACGGCGTTAAATAGTGTAAACAGGAAAGCTCTCGAAAAAGGGAGCTTTTTTGTTTCAAAAACTTTTAAATAAGTGTTGCATTTTCTGTTTCGATACATTATAGTTTCTTTTGTGAATGATTTACGAGGCCCGTATACACAGTATATGGTGACGGAGGTAATGATGAAAGACATGACTGTTGTTGCAGTTGATGCCATGGGCGGCGACTATGCTCCGCTGGAGATAGTAAAGGGAGCTGTGGAAGCCGTTAACGAAAACGAAAGGTTAAGTGTGATCCTTACAGGGCCTACGGATAAGGTCAAGGCGGAGCTGGACAAATACTCCTTCCCCAAGGAAAGGATCACAATAGCGGAAGCTCCGGACGTTATCACAAACGACGAAGCCCCTGTAATGGCTATCCGCAGGAAGAAGGATTCTTCCGTAGTGGTAGCGCTCAACCTTGTAAAAGAAGGAAAGGCGGATGCCTTTGTTTCTGCAGGCAGTACGGGAGCAGTCCTTGTAGGCGCCCAGCTGATCGCAGGCAGGATAAAAGGCGTGGAACGTCCACCGCTCGCACCCCTTATACCGACATCTACCGGCGTTTCGCTCATAATCGACTGCGGAGCCAATGTTGATGCCAGGTCCTCACACCTTGTGCAGTTCGCAAAGATGGGCTCGATCTACATGGAAAATGTGGTGGGGATCAAGAATCCGAGAGTTGCCATCGTAAACATCGGAGCAGAAGAGGAAAAAGGAAACATGCTCGTAAAGGAGACCTTCCCGCTCCTTAAGAACTGTCCCGACATCAACTTCATCGGAAGTATAGAAGCCAGAGAGATACCCAACGGTGGTGCGGATGTAATCGTCTGCGAAGCCTTTGTCGGCAATGTCATCCTTAAGCTTTATGAGGGCCTTGGCACTACCATGATCAACCTCATAAAGAAGGGTATGATGAGCACCTTCAGGAGCAAGATCGGTGCATGGCTTGCAAAACCTGCCCTTAAGAACACTCTTAAGGATTTCAACGTAGAAAAATACGGCGGAGCGCCTATGCTCGGGCTTAATTCCCTTGTGGTGAAGTCCCACGGCAACTCCAAAGCCGTAGAAATAAAGAACTCCATTGTTTCCTGCGTAACCTTTAACGAAAAGGATATCAATGGGATAATAAAAGAAAATCTATTCAAAAACTGATACAGAAAGGATACTTTGAAAATGGAATTCGAAAAACTTAAAAAGATCATAGCAGAGGTACTTACGGTAGACGAGGAAGAGATCACCCTCGATACAAGGTTCACAGATGACCTTGGCGCCGATTCACTGGATGTTTTCCAGATCATCATGGGCATTGAAGAAGAGTTCGGTATCGAGATATCGAACGAGGATGCCGAGAACATCGTTACAGTAGGCGATGCCGTAGAGAAAATCAAAAACGCTGCAGACATGTAATTTAAGAACGATCTAAGACGTGTTGCGAAGGCTGCACGTCTTATTTTTACGAGATGTTTGAAAAGGCAGAGGAAGCCGGGGCCGGCTTTCCTGCGCTGATGGAGATCATTATGGCGGTTTCTCTTTCAAAGCTTGAAGAAGATATCGGTTACAGCTTTAAAGATAAAAAACTCCTGCAGACTGCGCTCACCCACAGCTCCTATATGCACGAAGTGCAGGTAAAGGGAGTTTCGGACAACGAGCGCCTGGAGTTCCTTGGAGATGCTGTTCTGGAGCTTGTTTCAAGCGAATTTATATTTGAAAAATGCAAAAAGTTCGATGAGGGAAAGCTTACAAAGCTCCGTGCCTCTGCGGTATGCGAGACGGCTCTCTTTAACCATGCAAAGATGTTCGATCTCGGATCCTACATAAGGCTTGGGGCGGGTGCAAAACAGCAGGGAGGCGCCGACAGGCCCTCTATCGTTTCCGATGCCTGCGAAGCCCTGATCGCCGCAATTTATCTGGACGGCGGGCTTGAGAATGCAAGGAAGTTCATTCTCGATAAGCTCCTGTTCGACATCGATCCGAATGCGGACGTTACGGACCCCAAGACCGCTATATCACAGTACTTCCAGGCAAAGACCACCCATGAGACCGTGAAATACGTGATAGTGTCGGAGTCGGGCAAAAGCAACGACAAGACCTATATAGTTCAGGCTTATGTGGGAACGAGGCTCCTTGAGAAAGGTGTCGGGAAGTCTGTCCGCGCAGCCGAGCGCGATGCGGCGGAGAAATCCCTCAAAGAATTAAAAAAAGAAACGTTGGATGAATAATGTACTTAAAAAGCATTGAAATACACGGATTCAAATCCTTTGCAAATAAAATAGTGCTGGACTTCCACGACGGTATCACGGGTATTGTTGGGCCTAACGGCTCAGGAAAGAGCAATATCGCAGACGCCATGCGCTGGGTACTTGGTGAGCAGAGTGCAAAGAGCCTCAGAGGCTCAAATATGCAGGATTTCATATTCTCAGGCACCGAGACCAGAAAGCCCATGGGGTTTGCATATGTTGCGATAACCATGGACAACTATGACCACAAGCTCCCCATCGATTTTGAGGAGGTTACCGTCGCAAGGCGTGTTTACCGTTCGGGTGAGAGCGAATATCTCATCAACAATTCCGCCTGCAGGCTCAGAGACGTACAGGAACTCTTTATGGACACAGGTGTGGGTAAAGAGGGGTACTCTATCATCGGGCAGGGCCAGATAGACAAGGTGCTCTCGGGAAAACCTGAGGACAGGCGCGAGCTCTTTGACGAAGCAGCCGGTATCGTAAAGTTCAAGAAGCGCAAGGCCATAGCTGAGAAAAACCTCGAGGAGGAGAAGCTCAACCTGTCCCGCGTGAACGATATCATTGCGGAGATAGAGCACAGGATCGGGCCTCTTGAGCAGCAGTCGGCAACGGCTAAGGAATACCTTAAGCTCAAGGAAGAGTTAAAGACTGTAGAGATCGACCAGTTCTTCATTGAATATGAGTCGAACAAAAAGCAGAAAGACGATTTCACTTCGAGACTGTCAAGTGTTTCGGAGGATCTTGATGATGCAAAAAACTCTTACGCAGGCGTGAAGGAAGAGTACGAAAACCTCACGGAGAGGCTTAAGGAGTGTGATCTTAAGCTTTCGGAGTACAGGGAGGAGAAGTCTGCCCTTGAGGTCCTTGCCGAAAAATTAAAGGGAGAGATCCTGCTTCTTAACGAGCAGCTTGCCGGTATCTCCCAGAATCGCGAGAACTTCAGGGAACGTATCGACACTGCGAAAAAAGCGGTGGAGGAAAAGCAGAAGGAACTTGAAGTACAGGCGGCAAAGCTTTCCGAGACAAACGAAAAGCTCGAACGCTTAAATGATGCAAAGCAGGAGATGATCGATGAGATAAGGAGCATCACTGAGGCTATTTCCGCGCGCGAAAAGAGCATGGAAAACCTCAACAAGGATGTCTTCGGGTTTATCAATTCGAACTCTGACATAAAGACCGAGATACAGCGCTTAAAGACCCTGAAAGAGCAGACGCAGATAGCGAAAGCCGAGGTGAACAGCGCGATCTTAAAGAATAAGAGCGATGAAGCCCTTATCGACAAAGAGATCGCGGTACGTGAGGAAAAGCTTAAGGAAGCGGTAAAGAATACCGCCGATATCTCGGAAGAGATCGAGGCACTTGCCGGAAAGATCACGGATGAGCGCGAGAAAAAGGCTAAAAACGAGGAAGAGCTGAACGACCTTAATACCAAGATCTCGGCTCTGGAATCCAGGATAGATGCGTTAAAGGATATCGCTGAACGCTACGAAGGGTACGGCTCGAGCATAAGAAAGGTTATGCAGCAGAAGGATTCCGTCAAAGGGATCCACGGAGTTGTTGCGGATCTTATATCTGTTGAGAAGAAGTACGAGACGGCGGTTGAGACGGCCCTTGGCGGCAATATCCAGAATATCGTCACGGACGATGAGGATACGGCAAAGAAGCTTATCGATTTCCTGAAGACCAATAAGCTTGGGCGTGCGACGTTCCTGCCCATCACCGGCATCAACGAAGCCATGCGCGAAAAGGACGAGGATCTTTCGGGCGAAAAGGGCGTTATAGCGTATGCTTCCGACCTTGTAGAAACCGAGAAGATATACGAAAATGTTGTGAAGTACCTGATCGGGCGCATCCTCGTGGTCGATACATTCGAAAATGCCGTTAAGCTTCAGAAAAAGCATAAATACGGCTTAAGGATCGTTACCGTGGAGGGTGAATACCTTACTCCGGGCGGTTCTATCTCCGGCGGTTCCTTTAAGAACAACACTAATCTGCTGGGCCGCAGGCGTGAGATCGAGGAACGCGAGGAAACAAGGGATAAGATGTTAAAGCGCCGCGAGAGCCTTACACAGGATATCAGCGACAGCGCCGAGACGTTAAAGGCCCTGCGCAAGTGCGATGAGGAGTTGAGGTCGAAGCTTTCCGACTGCTTTGTGCTCCAGAACACGGCAAAGATGAACCTTAACCAGGAGCAGAGCAAGAAGAACGAGATCGCAGACGAATATACGCAGCTCACCGTGAAGCTTGGCACCTTTGAGGAAAAGCTCGCTGAGCTTGATAAAGAGACAGCCGACAAGAACAATGAGCTTGAGGAAAACGACAGGCGCAGCTTAGAGAACAAGAAGAGGATCGAAGAATATACAGGCCTCCTCAGGAAAGAAGAAGACTACAAAAAAGACCTGATGGAGAGGGCAACCTCCATAAACGTTGAGACGGCTAATCTGACGGGTGCAAGCTCCCAGATGGACGAAAACCTTAAGCGTGCGGAAAGCGAGCTTAAAAAGCTGTCTGATGATCTTGAGCATATCGTCTCGAGCGCCGCAGACTTTGAGGAGCAGGAGACCTTAAGGAAACAGGATTGCGAAAAGAAGCGCATTCAGTCCGAGGACTGCGCAAAGCACGCAGCCGCTCTTGCAGAGGAGATAGAGGCCTTAGAGACCGAAAAGGACGAGATAAACAAGAAGAACGGCAGTATCTTCAAAAAGAGCGAAGAGCTTATGAACCTCATGGGCTCTCTTGAAAAAGAGAAGTACAGGCTTGAGGGAAATATCGAGAAGCTTTCCGCTTATCTGGATTCTTCCGTCACTTACCTTTGGGAGGAATATGAGCTGACACCGACTTCCGCCGAAAGCTTAAGGTCTGAGGCGCCGGGGTCTGCAACAGCCAACAGGCGGAGGATCTCAGAGCTTAAGAACGGGATAAAGGATCTGGGTAACGTTAACGTAAACGCCATCGAGGAATATAAAGAGACTGCGGAACGTTACGAATTCCTTACAAAGCAGAAGAACGACATAAAGCTTGCAGAGGAAAAACTGCAGAATATCATCGCGGAGCTGGATGCGGATATGCGCAGGCAGTTTACTGAGGAGTTCGCGAAGATCGCGGCACAGTTTGATGTGGTATTTAAGGAGCTGTTCGGCGGCGGAAAGGGCACTCTCGAGCTTACGGAAGAAGAGGATGTGCTCGAGGCCGGCATTAAGATTAATGCACAGCCGCCGGGAAAGAAACTGCAGAATATGATGCAGCTTTCCGGCGGAGAGAAGGCGCTCACCGCTATTTCACTGCTCTTTGCCATCCAGAACCTCAAGCCTTCGCCTTTCTGCCTCCTGGACGAGATAGAGGCTGCGCTTGACGATTCTAACGTTAAGAGGTTTGCAAAATACCTTGAAAAGCTCAAGGCCGAAACCCAGTTCATCGTTATCACGCACAGGCGCGGGACTATGTCCTCGGCAGACCGTCTGTACGGCATAACAATGCAGGAAAAGGGCGTTTCCACCCAGGTTTCCGTCAACCTTATCGACGGGCAGCTTGACAAGTAAAGGTTTTTAGCAGAAGTTTGGAGATTACAATGGATCTGAGTTTCAAGTATCAATATGAAATGTGCAGGAAGGCTGATGACGGCCTTGACGGCGCAGGTGCAAAGCCCGAGAAAAAAGGTTTTTTCAAACGCCTTTCCGAAGGGCTTGCAAAGACAAGAAAGGCCATAATGGGAGGTCTTGACGACATTTTCGAGACCTACGATATTGACGAGGAGTTCTACGAGGAAATAGAGGAACACCTTGTTATGGCCGACTGCGGTATAAATGTGGCAGAGAGGATAATCGAATCCCTTAAGGGAAAGGTTATCGACCGCAAGATAAACAGGGCCTCCGAGTGCAAGGAGCTCCTGATCGAGAGTATGCGTGAACAGATGGTGCCCGCGCCCGACGCTTACCGTTTTGAGAACGAGAAGAGCGTGCTGATGGTGATCGGCGTGAACGGTGTCGGCAAGACTACAACTGTAGGAAAGATCGCCGCGCAGCTGAAGAAGGCAGGAAAAAACGTGCTCCTCTGCGCTGCGGATACTTTCAGGGCGGGAGCCATCGACCAGCTCGGTGAGTGGTCAAAACGCTCCGGTGTGGAGATGATCTCACAGAGTGAGGGTTCAGACCCTGCGGCTGTTGTTTTTGACGCGGTTTCCGCAGCTAAGTCCAGGAATACAGACATACTTATCGTGGATACGGCAGGGCGCCTTCACAACAAAAAGAACCTTATGGATGAGCTCGCTAAGATCAACCGCGTGATCGACAGGGAGTACCCGGGGTGCTTCAGGGAGACGCTTGTGGTGCTCGATGCGACCACAGGGCAGAATGCCCTTGCACAGGCAAAGGAGTTCGGGGAAGCCGCAAAGATAACGGGTATAATCCTTACAAAGCTCGACGGAACGGCAAAGGGAGGCATTGCTTTTGCAATCCAGGATGCTATGGGGATCCCCGTTAAATATATTGGTGTCGGAGAAAAGCTTGAGGATCTTCAGAAGTTTGACGCCGACGAATATATACGTGCGATCTTCGAGTAAAGAAGCGGTGTACCGGTGAAAAACGAACAAACTTTTTGTTAAGAATGTTGAAAATCCGGACTTCATTTTTTACACACGTATCTCTTTACATTTTTGTTCGCTTTTGATATGCTTTTTTTAAGAGCGTAAAACGGTGTTGATATAGGTTGTAAACAAGTGTTTATGCTTGTTTGCGGCCTTTTTCTTTTTTTGAGGTTTTTTTGATCTTTTTATAAAAAAGTGTTGACAACCGAACAAACATTCGCTATTCTGTTTATAGAACAAATGTTTGCAAAAGCTCAAGGGTTTTTCCAAACGGGCGGAGAAACCTTTTGCTGCCCTGGTACACCTCTTTTTCAAAGAGTAAATACTTTATCTTTGCCCGAACGAAAGGATATTATGGTAAACAACGAAGAAAAAATGAAAGCTCTCGAATCCGCCCTCGCGCAGCTCGAGAAACAATACGGAAAGGGCACTGTCATGAAGCTCGGGGACAATTCGGCAAGTCTTAACGTCGAAGCCGTTCCCACAGGCTCTCTGAGTCTCGACCTTGCACTGGGACTCGGCGGCTTTCCAAAAGGCCGTGTCATCGAGATCTACGGTCAGGAATCTTCCGGTAAGACAACCGTTGCTCTCCATGCCGTTGCGGAAGTTCAGAAGAGGGGCGGTATAGCAGGTTTCATCGATGCTGAGCACGCTCTCGATCCCGTTTATGCTAAAAACATCGGAGTAGATATAGACAACCTTTACATTTCACAGCCGGACAACGGTGAGCAGGCTCTTGAGATCTGCGAGACAATGGTACGTTCCGGTGCTGTCGACATCGTTATAATAGACTCTGTTGCAGCCCTTGTTCCCAAAGCCGAGATAGAAGGCGAGATGGGAGATTCACACGTGGGACTCCAGGCCCGTCTTATGTCACAGGCCTTAAGAAAGCTTACGGCTGTTATCAGCAAATCAAATTGTATCGTTATCTTTATCAACCAGATACGTGAAAAAGTCGGCATCATGTTTGGTAATCCGGAAACTACAACAGGTGGTCGTGCGCTTAAGTTCTACTCCTCCGTACGTCTTGAAGTAAGAAGGATAGAGGCTATCAAGTCCGGTACGGAAGTCCTCGGCAACAGGACAAGAGTAAAAGTAGTAAAGAACAAAGTGGCTCCGCCCTTTAAGGAAGCGGAATTTGATATCATGTTCGGTAAGGGTATCTCCCGCGAGGGCGACATCCTCGATATAGCTGCAAACGAAGGTATCGTTGTAAAGACAGGTGCTTGGTTCTCCTATAACGACGAAAAGATCGGCCAGGGCCGTGAGAATGCAAAGAACTATCTTGCGGAGCATCCTGACGTTTGCAAGGAGATAGATACAAAAGTACGTGCAAAGCTTGGCCTTCCTGAAGATAAAGCTCAGGACGCCAAGGCAGACAAAGCAGAAAAAACAGATAAAAAGGCAACCGGCAAGGCTTGATATGTCATATCCTGTGATCCATTGGGCCGGGGATTCCACGGTCAAAAAGAATAATATCAATACGTATCCTCAATCAGGAATAGGTCAGTATTTTGGCCTATTCCTTAAGCCTTTTGTCTTCATCTGCAACCATGCGGAGAACGGCAGGAGCACAAAAAGTTTTATTGACGAAGGCAGGGTAAAGGCCATAGAGGATAATATAAAAGAAGGGGACTTCCTGTTCGTCCAGTTTGGACACAACGATGAAAAACAGAAAGATCCTTCAAGGTATACGGAGCCCTACGGCGCTTATACGGAAAACCTGAAGATGTTCTGTGACCTGGCGCGTTCAAAGGGCGCTTTCCCTCTTCTTATCACACCTGTATACAGGCGTTGCTTTGAAGATGATAAAAGGTCTTTGATGCCCTTCAGTCACCTGGATTACCCTGAGGCTATGCTTGCCTTTGCGAAAAAGGAAGGTGTACCCTGTATCGACCTTTGCGGTTTGAGCCGGGATCTTATAGAAAAAGCAGGCTTTGAGGAGACAAAGACCTGGTTTATGCATATAAAAGCCGGTGAATATAAGGCTTTTGAAGAACAGACGGATAATACCCACTTGAAGCCGAAGGGGGCCATCATTTTCGG
>JAGDCQ010000237.1 GCA_017958465.1 Lachnospiraceae bacterium | reverse complement strand
TCCCTGCGATCCAGAGGCCTATCCCTACGGTCATAAAGCTGAAAGTGAGGCTATATATCCATAAAAGATCCCTGTTAGCATAATCCATTTTAGGTGATATTGTTGTAATGATGATATCAAAAAAAATATATAAAAAAGCAAGCAAAAAGGGGATTGATAAAACCCTGAGAATGATTCTTATCAATCTGCCATTTTTTAAATTCTCTTCACTCTGTGTTTCTTCACACATTATCTCTGAACTCTTCCTGAGCCGTCGCCGCCTGCAAGCGCCTCAACTTCGCTTCTGGAAACAAGGTTGAAGTCTCCGGGATGGTGTGCTTCAGTGCTGAAGCAGGATCCGCGAACTCAAGTGCAGCCTTCATATCCTTGCCGTCAAGGAGACCACAGATAAGGCCGCCTGCGAAGGAATCGCCACCACCAACGCGGTCAACGATATGAAGCTTGTAGCTCTTTGAATGATAGAACTCCTTGCCGTCGTAGATAGCAGCCGACCAGCCGTTATCAGATGCGGAAAAGCTCTCACGGAGCGAGCTTACAACATATTTGAAACCGAAAGTATCAACCATCTGCTTGAAGATATCCTGGTAGCCCGCAAGTTCAAGTGAGCCGCCGGTAACGTCAGTGTTTCCGGGCTTGAAGCCGAGAACATTCTCTGCGTCCTCTTCATTACCGATGCAGACATCAACATACTGCATAAGGTCGGTCATGACCTTCTTAGCCTTTTCCTGGCTCCAGAGCTTCTTTCTGAAGTTAAGGTCACAGGAAACTGTGATCCCCTTCTTCTTAGCAGCGATAAGAGCAGCCTTTGTAAGCTCTGCGGCCTTGTCGCTGATGGCGGGAGTGATGCCGGTGAAGTGGAACCAGTCTGCGCCTTCGAAGATCTTGTCAAAATCAAAATCGGCAACATCAGCCTCTGCGATAGAGGAATGTGCACGGTCGTAAACAACCTTCGATGCACGTACCGAAGCGCCTGTCTCAAGGTAGTAGATACCGAGACGCTCGCCGCCGTATGCGATCTTGGATGTGTCAACGCCGTATTTTCTAAGTGATGCAACGCAGGCCTCACCGATCTCGTTCTTCGGAACCTTTGTCACAAAGCTTGCATCATGGCCGTAATTTGCAAGTGAAACAGCTACGTTTGCTTCACCGCCGCCGTAATTGATATCAAATGTGTCTGCCTGGATGAACCTTTCGTTTCCGGGTGTTGAGAGGCGGAGCATGATCTCGCCCATAGTAACTACTTTTGCCATTGATTTATCCTCCATTGGACTTCTTTCCTACTACTATACAACGAAACCGAAAAAATATCAACTGTAAATTGTAAGCGTTTACAATATGATTGTCGACAGTTTCCGGTCCCGGCTCATATTTTCAGTATTTCCGCCCTTACACTGTCAAGGCGTGCATCTGCAAGGCCGAAATTCATCTCTCTATAGCTCCAGGCTGCATGTGCTATGCCGAATTTATTAAGGCTTGAAACCATCATCTTATACCACTCGAGAGTATCCTCGGGAGTCGCATTTTCGATAGTTCCAAACTCCCCGCAGTAAAGCGCCACATTGCGCTCCTCTGCTATCCTGACAGCGGTTGCAAGTGTATTTTCAAAGTACTCCGTTCCAAGGATCGTATCATCATCAACCCCTGCCGGGCGCTTAAGCCCCGGGAACCCCGGAACATTCTCCCGAGTTTTTCTGTCATACTCGCCGTATGTTGCGTGAAGCGGCATCCTGAAGGAGGTATCCATCCCTCTTACCCAGTAAGCCCCCTGGTGCGTGAAGATAAAGGGATCATAGCAATGGAAATTGTAGATCACGTTTTCGTCAAGGGGTGCAGGCAGGTCGCAAAGTGCATCAATGCTGTTGTTATAGTACCCGCCGAGCAGGATCTTTGTAACAGGGGCAAGCTTGCGGATGCGCCTGATGCAATCCGTGGAAACAGCGTTCCAGCGGTCGGAATACTCTTTGGCAGTTACCTCGTTGAGAAGCTCAAAAGCCACTCTGTCACTGTACTTCCCGTATCTTCCGGCAAGTTCCTCCCACATCCTTATAAAGCGCTCCTGAAGAGCCTTATCATCAAAAAATCCCGACTCATTATAGCCTTCGTCAAAACTGAAGCCGTAAGTCTTATGGACATCCAGCACCATATTCAGGCCATATTTTGAGCAAAAAGCGATAGCCTTATCGATATAACCGAACCCGCTCTCAAGGTAGTTTCCGGCTTTATCCTGGATCAGTTCATAGTCGATGGGGACACGGACGTGATCCATCCCCCAGCCCTTTATCACCTCAAAATCCTTCTCCGTGATAAAAGTGTCATAGCGTTCTTTGGTGTGGTCGCACTGCGAGAGCCATCCGCCCAGATTGACTCCGCGCATAAATCCGTCAAAAGTCTTCATAGTACCTTCCTTTCAGATTCATTCATTTCTATCATTATAACCCCGTTGCGGGCACTAATTCAACATATTATTCTAAATTTCATCCGAACACCCAACTCAACCGGTTGAACAACCGGGAACGGTTCTCCGGGTCAAAAACAACCGCGGGACGGTTCTCCGGGTAGGGACCCAAATATCCATATACAATCGCCCTCAAACGTGCTATAATATAAAAAACAGATTGTCTTATCACAGAGACTACACCCCCCGCCCTTTTCGAACGGAGGCCTATATGTGGGATTACAGCTTTGAAGTTCCTGTATTGATGATCCTCAGTATAATACTTGTCTTCTTCTTTTCGCGCCCGAGACTTCCCATCAGGAGAAATCGCATATTCCTGCTGATGATCCTTGTGGAGACTCTGACGATCATTTCTGATGTCCTCGCAACAACCGCCGACATAAACTATGCCACGCTCCCCATCGTACTCGTAAAGATCCTCAACTTCTTTTATTTCGCCGCGTTCTTCGTAAGATCCTATGTCATGTACCTGTTTGCCGCCTGCGTACTGAAGGACAAACTTGAAAAAAACACCGTCCTCAGACAGTTCATAAGGCTTCCCATGTACTTTGGCGTGATCATGGCCCTGCATTCCATGATATTCGGTTCCGAAAGATCAAGTACATTTATCTACTACATAAACGAGACCGGCTACCACAACGGACATATGTACAATCTGCTGTACATCTGCGGCCTCTATTACGTGCTGCTCTCATTCATATCCCTTTACCTCTTCAGGAACAGCCTCGGCAAAAGGCGCGAAAAATACAGCATGCTCCTGTACAACCTCACCTTGCTTGCAGCTCTCGTGGTAAGGTTTGCCCTCCCGAAAATGCTGATCATGGACACATTCATCTTCATGGCGATCCTGATAGTGTTCCTGGCCTTCGAAAATCCGGAGTTTTTCCTTGATCTCAAGGGCTCGACCTTCAACGCATATGCTCTTGGCGAACGCCTGGAGGAGGACCTGGAAGATCAGAACACAGTCCGTTTTTCACCCTTTGGCGTTGTCGTCCACAACTATCGCGATATGCGCGACTTGTACGGATATACCCATATGGAAACAGGTCTTGTGCTGATCTCAAGGTACTTGCGGCAGTTCTTTCCCGAAGGGAACGTGTTTTACTACAGGAACGGCCGATTTGTGATCCTCGATCAAACGGCGTCCGACCACGAAAATATAAGCAGAGAGATCCACGAAAGGTTTAAGAAACCCTGGAAATCCCATGGCACAGAGCTATACCTTTCAGTCGGCGTTGCAAGGTTTGAGACCATCCGGCCCCTGCACTCTCCCCAGATCATATTGAGGACTTTGGTAAGGGCCCTCGACAACGTGGGAGAATCCGGACAGGAGATGTTCGTTACCGAGGCCGAACTTCAGCAGACAGAAAAAGAAACCGCCGTTCGCGCAAGCTTAGAAGCCGCTCTTGAGGACAAGACCCTCGATCTCTTCCTGCAGCCCATAGTGGATACAACCACCGGCAAAGTTGCAGGAGCAGAGGCACTTTCAAGGATCAGGGATGCTGAAGGCAGGATCATCCCGCCGGGTGTTTTCATCCCGGTAGCCGAAAACAGCGGCCGTATCAACGAGCTCGGCGAGCTGGTTTTCGAAAAGACCTGCGCCTTTATCAGAGACCATGACATTGAAAAACACGGAATAGAGTGGATAAACGTTAACCTGTCCCCTGCACAGTTTGTAAGGACAGACCTTGCGGAGCGCTATTCCTCTATAGTCGAAAAATACGGCATCGATCCCGGAACTGTGCATCTTGAGATAACAGAGGGTTCGATGATAGACGACTCCTTCCTTCAGAAGCAGATGCGGACCATGAACGCAAAGGGTTTCAAATTCGTACTTGATGATTACGGAACCGGCTACTCGAATCTTGCAAGGTTAAAAACCTGTCCCTTCATAAATGTAAAGCTTGATATGAGCATCGTTTGGGACTATTGCAAAGAACCTGACGGAATACTTCCCGTCATGGTGCAGGCCTTCAAGCAGATGGGATTCTGTGTCACGGCGGAAGGTGTGGAGGACGCCAACATGGTGGAACTTATGAAGAGCATCGGCTGCGACTTCCTCCAGGGTTACCACTACTCCAAGCCTTTGCCGGAAAAAGAATTCTCCGAGAAATATACTTCAGCTTAATATCGCGCATATACGCAATATTAAGCGGTCTTAAATTAAAAAGAGGCGTCGGACAAATGCCCCACGCCTCTTTTGTCATGTTTTTGTTATTTTTTTAGGTATTCGCTCCACCTTTGTTTCACTGACTCATCATCCTCATCAAAAACTACGCCAAGTCCAAAAATATAAACATATTTGGAACCGCCCGGATACCAGTACTGAATAACATGCCCGTCACCGGCCAGATTCAGATACTCGCCTTTACGTTCATCAATAAAGTACAGCCTGTAATCTACAC
>JAGDCQ010000236.1 GCA_017958465.1 Lachnospiraceae bacterium | reverse complement strand
CTTACGGGAAGCTTCTCATCAGCTGAGATCTCGTCCCTGTTTTCTATCATCTCAAGCAGGTATTTCCCTTCCAGTTCGGCCTTTTTCTTCATATCCTGTCCGACCGTCGTAAGCTTTGGCATCGTAAAACCGCCCTCAGCTATATTGTCGAAGCCTATCACTGAGATATCCTCGGGGATCCTGAAGCCGCACTGCCTTATGCCTTCCATTATGCCTATCGCAACGATATCGGCCATGGCAGCAACCGCCGTATAGCCTTTTTGCGAAAGCGCCACATCCTGTCCTACAGCTACCGCGTTCGCATAAAGAGTGTCCGTTCTGAAATAATCGGCCTTTGAAAACTCAATATCCGCCTCCTTGCAGGCATCGCTAAAGCCTTTAAAACGCTCGCCTATAACGCCGCCGTAGGCAGGGTCCGGTGATGCAAACGCAATTCTTTTGTGGCCCTTTCCGATCAGGTAACGGGCAGCAAGATAGCCGCCTCTGTAATCGTCTATGCCCACATTTACGACCTTTTCGTCTGTATAAGTATCGATAAAGACCGCCGGTGCGTTAAACCCTTTCTTTATCTCGGCCACATCGTCGCCAAGCACGCCCACAAAGATCGCTCCGTCAACATTCCACGCCGAAAGGAACGGCAAAATGCTATGAACGTCCGGCACGCAGCGCAAAAGCAGGTAATAGTCATGGTTCCTCACATAGCGTTCAAGAGCCGAGACAATATAAGTGTAGTACGGACTGAGGGTAAACTCCTCGTTTGGGCTGATATAAGGCACCACAAGCCCCACCATGCGGTTCTGGGTCCCGGCTAAGGACCTTGCGATAACGCTGGGTCTGTAGTTTGTCTCCTCAATTATCTTTTCGATGCGGGCGCGTGTTTCAGGAGAAACCTTGCGGTAGTTCCCGTTTATAACGTTCGATACCGTCGCAGTGCTGACGCCTGCGCGCTCCGCAATATCCTTAAGGTTCATCTTTCCCTCCCTGTTATTCGGTAAAAATGTAGAACTCCCATGCATCAAGCGAAGCAGGAAGCTTTGTCTCCTGCGGGTTTTCAGTCCAGCTGCCGCCCTTTCCGGAAAGAAGTGTTTTCATATCCCCGCCTGCGCCGGCCTCATCCGGTGTTACGACATCCTGCGCTTTAGATGAAAGGTTGAAAACGCATACAACACTGTCCTTATCCTTTTGCCTTCTGAAGGCAAATATGTTTTTGTTTCCAAGGTCAATGTATTCCGTCGCACCGCCGTATTCACCCGCGAAAAGGGCAGGGTGAGCCTTCTTTATTTCCGAAAGTGCCTTTATAAGCGGCCTGTAGTCGGCTGTTCCTTCCGTCCAGCGGATAGGATCCTTTTCCATGAACGCCAGACGGTGGTCGTACCCTATCTCGTTTCCGGAGTACACCATAGGCATCCCCGAGATCGTAAAAACAAGGCTCCACATTGCAGGCAGGTTCTCGGTTGAAAAAGCCTCAAGAAGCGACCTGTCGTAGGAGTTAACATCGTGGTTATCCAGATAAAACATGGCAAAATCGCCTTCCGGCATCTTCTGCATATAAAGTTTCAGTTTATCCGGTGTTTTCCCATGCGAAACGCTTACAAGGGTTTCATAGAACTTTGCAGCATAATTGCAGTCGAAAGCCTCTTCAAGAAGCTTTGCGTTCTGGCCGCCAAGGTCCTCTTCAAGGAAAAACAGGGGCTTTATCTTCTCAAGCTCTTCCCTGGCTTCCTTCCAGAAATCTGCCGGAACTCCCGGGGCATAATCGCATCTGAAACCGTCGATGTCATATTCTTTAACCCAGAAAGCCATGGCCTCAGTCATAGCCTTGCGCATTTCCTTGTTGTCATAATTCAGGTCGGCAACGTCGGGCCATCCCATGCCTTCCGGCGATATCACCTTGCCATCCTTTTGCGTATACCAGTCCGGATGATCCTTAAGCCAGGCGTTATCCCATCCCGTATGGTTTGCAACCCAGTCAAGCACGATCTTAAAGCCCATCTCATGAGCGTGCTTTGCAAGCTTTTCAAAATCTGCAAGCGTTCCAAACTCAGGGTTCACATTGCAGTAATCGTCCACAGAATAGTACGAGCCCAGCGTCCCCGAACGATTTGTTTTGGAGATCGGGAAGATAGGCATGAACCATAGCGTGTTGATCCCCATATCCTTAAGCTCCCCCAGGTGCTCCTCAAAATCTCCAAACGATCCTGAAGCAGAGTATTGCCTGAGATTGACCTCATATATCACTGCGTCTTTTGTCCATGCCGGGGCTCTGCCCGGAACGGTGTCTTCTTTTGTTCCTGTTTTCGCACATCCCGCAAGCATCAAAGCCATTAAAAGTGCCACTACCGCCAAATAAGAATTCTTTTTAAACATAACAAACCTCCACACTGCAGCCTGCCACAGCGTCGTAAAATCATCATATTAAGCGGTTAACCATTTTTAACTATAGTTTAACTTTCTCAGTTTGTCAACTGTTTTTCGTTTAAAACTCTCTAGTATTCAATATACTCTTGTTTTGCTTCGGAATTGGTAGAATGTTGCAAATAATTAGATTTATACTTCTATACTTTTGTTCAAAATGCCACTATCATTCTTTTTTCAATGTGATAAACTATCCTTAATAAAATGATATGTGATATTTTTTTCACGATATTTTATTCGT
>JAGDCQ010000235.1 GCA_017958465.1 Lachnospiraceae bacterium | reverse complement strand
TAGGCCCCGCAGGTACAGGTAAGACCTACCTTGCAATGGCTATGGCTGTCCGTGCTTTCAAAAATGACGAAGTAAACAGGATCATCCTTACAAGGCCCGCAATAGAAGCAGGAGAGAAGCTCGGGTTTCTCCCCGGCGACCTCCAGAGCAAGGTCGATCCTTATCTGCGCCCTCTTTACGACGCTCTTTACCAGCTCATGGGCGCTGAAAACTTCCAGAAGAACATGGAAAAAGGCCTGATCGAAGTGGCTCCTCTTGCCTATATGCGCGGACGTACACTGGACAATGCCTTTATAATCCTTGACGAAGCCCAGAACACGACTCCTGCCCAGATGAAGATGTTCCTGACAAGGATCGGTTTTGGTTCGAAAGCCGTTATCACCGGTGATATTACCCAGAAGGACCTTCCCGCGGGACAGGTGTCCGGTCTCGATATTGCCCTCGAAGTCCTTAAAAAGACTGAAGGTATAGGCTTTGCGACCCTCACAGCCATCGATGTCGTAAGGCACCCGCTTGTGCAGGCGATAGTCGAAGCTTACGACAAATACGAGCGTGCACATAAAGCAAAGAGCGAGGGCAGAAAGCCTTCCGTCACAAAGAGAGGTAGGACGTGATGGAGAAAGCTGCACGCAAAAACATATTTGTGACTGCCGTGTTGCTGACAGTTATAGGCGCATGTATCACTTTTCTGCTCTACAGGTTTTACGAGTCCGAAAAGCTGCTTGGTCCCTGGACTGTTTCACTCATGCTCCTGCTTTCCGTCGTTTTTCTGCTGTACAGGAAATCGGAGAGGATAACCGAGCATCCCTTCTTCTCCTGGATCCTTGTCTCGGCATACCTTATAACCGGGATCCTTTTGTGCTTCCCAAACGTTTATGTGTCCGAGTACAGGCTCCACTACCTTGTGCTTGTAGTAGTGGCAGGTTTTATAGGGCTTTCCTTCTCGCTGATGATGCTCCTTGGAACCTTCCTCATCCTTTTGATGACAGCGGGGCTTACACTGGATGCCGTCCTTATCGCTCTGCTGACACTAATAACCATGCTTAACGTGGCAAGCGAAAGGGAGAAGAACGATCTTTTCCGGCAGACTATAGGAGTATTTGCGGTGGAGGCCGTGATGGTGCTCCTTACCGGCAAATTTCTTAACAGTACGGACACTTTGCTCAAAGGGTTTATGATAATCCTGCTTTACTTCATTCTTTCCATGATCGTGTTTTTGATCCGTTCCAACAACGTTCTTGTTTGGTCGGCTTTCAATTACAGCATGTTTGATGAAGAAGAGAAGCCTGCGGAGCTCGTACCGGAAGAGGAAAAGGAAATACTCCGGGAATACACCATTGCAGAGCTTTGCTCCCTTGATACCGCTTATTACAAAAAGCTTAAAGCGAGGTTTCCAAAGACCTGCGACAGGGATACTAAAACAGGGGCTTATGCCCGTAAGGTTGCAGGCTATGCCGGCGCCGATATTGAGCTTGTCCAGTGCGCCTGCACCTACAGGAATCTGACTAAGCTTTGTACAGAAAACACGGACAAGGAAAGCTTTATCAAAGGGCTTATGATCCCGGAAAGGCTAAAGACTGTTATCATCCGGGAAAACACCCAGGATTTCAGGCCTTCCGATTTCGAGGAAATAATAGCTTACGCGGCACACGAGACAGTATCTGCTTATCTTTACCTGAAAAAGCAACGTACGGAAGTGGATGTCCGTGAGATAGTAGAATCTGTATGTACCTTGCTCCTGCGTAAAGGAATAGTCAGGGACTGCCTTCTTTCCATGTCCCTTTTCCACAGGATGAAGCAGGGCCTTTGCGATTACTTTGCCGAGTTCTTTGAGGCAGAGGGATAATGGAGTAAATATGACCGTTTATTTTGAAAACGAACAGGACAAAGAGATACCTTTTGACTGTGAAGAGCTTGTAAAGACCGTGATACAGGCTGCCGTAAAAGCGGAGCAGTGTCCTTACGAGGTCTCTGTCTCTGTCATCATCACAGACAATGAATCCATAAAAGAGGCCAACAGGGATTTCCGTGGGCTTGACAGGGCTACGGATGTTCTGTCATTCCCCGCTCATCAATATGATGTGCCTTCTGACTTCACGGATCTTGCGGATGATGATTTCGATATGGATACGGGAGAGCTGATCCTCGGAGATATCATGATCTCCTACGAAAGAGCCCTTGAACAGGCCAAAGAGTACGGCCACAGCATCAGGCGTGAGATCGCTTTTCTCACTGCTCACAGTGTGCTCCATCTTTGCGGCTACGACCACGAGACCGATGACGAAAGACTGATAATGGAGGAAAAACAGGAGGCTGTTCTGCAGTCTCTTGGAATAACAAGAGATGAATAAGACAAGATCCTTGCTTTTATCACTGGTGATCCTTGCTGTGTTTGCTCTTTGTGCCTGCGGTAAGGAAGAACCCACCCAGACCCTTACCCCCGTTACGGAGGCTCCTTCATCAACACCGACGGTGGCTCCGACTCCTACTTTAACACCTACGCCTACAAATACGCCTACACCCACCCTTACGCCTACGGAAACTCCTACGCCCACGCCGGATTACAAGGCTATGGGATATGAGAGGTCCGTCCTCACAGGCCTTTGGATCCCCGGGGAATACGTAAATATGCGTCCTTACGCCGTTATGGTGAACAACATAAAGGACGCCTATCCCCAGAGCTCCATCAGCCGTGCTTCCGTTGTTTATGAATGCATGGAAGAGTTTGGCATCACCCGTATGATGTGCCTTTACGAGGCTTTCTGCGCCGAGGATGAGGTGTGCAAGAGGGTTGGCTCCGTAAGGAGCGGTCGCCCGTATTTTATCGATTTTTCAAGGGATTTTGATACTATCTATGTCCATTTCGGTTTTGGCGACGCAAAGACCGGAGAAGTCAAGAATTACATAAATGACAGCATAGACGGAATAAAAGGAAGCATCGGGCTTAACTGCTTCTACAGGGACAACACCCTGCCTTCACCTCACAACTGCTTCCTCGACCTTCCAAAGCTCGCTTTGACTCTTAAAAACTCTTCAAAGTACAGGAAGACAATGAGCGAATCCCTTAACCCTCCTTTCTCATTTTACGAAGAAGAAGAGGAAATTAAGGATTCTAAGCCCGCAAAGAAGGTGACGGTCAACTTTTCCACCTATGCGAAACCTTATTTCCTGTATAACGAGGAGACCGGG
>JAGDCQ010000234.1 GCA_017958465.1 Lachnospiraceae bacterium | reverse complement strand
CACGATCGCAGGAAAAACAACGTACCAGTACCGCCCGACCTTCAGGCCAAGCGCCAGCAGGCCGATCATCACGAAAAGCACTGCGTTCAGGATACTTTCGAGGATCTCCCAGAAATCGCGGTAATAGTCCTTAGGGTCCGTGACCGCGACCCTTCGCTCCATCTTGTCCATGCGGTATGAGAAGAACATGCCGCAAACGACGGAGGCGATAACGCCCGAGAAGCCCAGATGCTCGCAGACTACGTAAACAAGCGACACATCGAGCAGCGAGATAAGGATATATTTGATAGGATCTGTCGTAAGCTCAAGCAGCTTGAACAGCAGGAACGACACTACAAGTGCCACGGCCACTGCACCGACGATCTCCTTCAGCATAAGCACGAGGAAGTTGCTCTCGCCGCTGTGCACGATGATGGAGCGCACAAAGATAAAGAGCGTGACGCCCGTGCCGTCGTTGAAAAGCGACTCGTTTTCGATGACGGAGCAGACGTTTTTCGAGAGGCCGATCTTGTTCAGTATCCCTGTCGCCGCGATAGGATCCGTGGGGCTGACCACGCACCCGAGCAGTATGCACATCCAGATGTCCACCGGGAGTTTCAGCGCCAGCGCTATAAGGTAGAACATCCCGCCGTAAAGGAAGGACGAAAGGACTGTGGTGAGCAGCGCAAGAAGGCAGATGGGGCGCAGGTTCTGGCGGAACTTGCCCATATTGACTTTGCTCGCGCCCGCAAACAGCATAAAGCACAGCACGCCGTCAAGCAGGTATTCCTCAAACTCGAATCCCACGAGGTTTTCCGCAAAGTCTGACAGCGCCTTCGACGGGATGACAAGCTTTGCGACGATCATCAGGAGCGCAAGCACCACCGAAAACATGATGAGGGCAATGTCGCTCTGCAGGTGGAAAACCCGCTCATTCAGGATGCCGATGCACACGATCAGCGCAAAAATTATGATCAGGTATTGTAGTAATGTCATGGTATCATTCCACCTCAACGTGGCAGGCACGCATGGTCATAAGGGCAGCTTCGTGGCTCTCTTTCGTCACACCGGCGCAGCAATGGGAGTCCACGCGCACAACAGCTTCAGGGTAGATGGCCTTTAGGAGCAGGGCGTTTGAGACCACGCAGATGTCCGTGCAAAGGCCCACAAGCTCAAACTCGTCGGAGGGGTACTCGCCCCATCCGGTATATCCGAAGGCAGGCTTGTCGATCACTGTCGCGCCCGTCGTGTCCATATCCTTTTGAAGCTCCCAGCCAAAAGTCCCTTTGATGCAGTGCTTAACGGGCAGATACTGCCCTTCCCGGGTTTCAAGGTAGTTTTCACCATGGGTGTCGCGCGTAAAGATGATCCTGCAGCCCTCTTCGCGGCATTTGCGGATCTTGTCGATAACAGGCGCCACAATGGCCTCCGCATCCGGCGAGCCAAGGGACCCGTCGACAAAGTCGTTCTGCATATCGATAACTATCAGTGTTTTAGCTGTTTTCTCCATCTTTTTTTATCCTTTCTGAATAAAGGCCGGCTGCACCGCCGTTATCTTATATATTAGCACATTGGACTGAAGTTTACAAGAATGAGACAGGGGGCTGGCGCTCAGAGTGCCGGGGCGCGCGGTTTCCATAAAATGGTTTGAATAAAAACGTTTTCTACTTGTAAGTACAAGGCTTTCCTACGTATAATAGCATCATCAGAAAGATATTTCTGTGCGGATTATTGAAATATCGAAAGGGGTTTTTATGAAAATCAAGTTTTTAAGCCTGCTTGCCGGCTTTATGTTGCTCGCAGGCCTTGCTGTTGGCTGTGAAAACGTTTCGAAACAGCCGGAAAGCACACCTACGCCTTCTCCCACAGAGGAAGCGACTCCAACTCCCACCCAGGGCGGCTTCCGCGTGGGCGGCCAGGTACCCGGAGCCTTCGAAGGTTACGGAGAAACAGTGGAGGAAAACTATATGGAAAGAGATTTCACTATCTCCGAAAAGCCTTTTCTTAAGGCTTCCGGCAAAGTCCTTAAGGACGACTCCGGAAACGGCGCACTTGTCCAGCTTAAGGGCACAAACGTAGGCGGGTACCTTCTCCAGGAGTTTTGGATGACAGTCGGCGAATACACAGAAAACGTGACCGCCGAAGAGGACGTTTACCGCGTGCTCACCGAGCGTTTCGGCAAGGAAGAAGCCATGCGCCTCATAAAGCTTTATCAGACCAACTTCTTTACGGAAGCGGATTTTGACTACTGCCGCGAGCTTGGCATGAACTGCCTGCGCCTGCCCTTCTGGTACCGCAACATCGTGGACGAGAACGGCGAGCCTTACGAGGACTGGTTCGAGCTGTTCGACTGGTTTGTGGAAAACGCCGGAAAGCGCGGCATCTACGTGATCCTCGACTTCCACGGCGCTCCCGGCTCCCAGAACGGTAGCGACCATTCCGGTAAGGACGGGCATGATGAAAAGATGGCTGCTTCCGAGTTTTTCTTTGGCGACGAAGCTGTAGTTAAGGCCAATCAGGAGCTTTTCTACAAGGTTTGGGAGATCATTGCGACGCACTTCAACGGCAACCCGTGGGTTGCGGGCTACGATCTGCTTAACGAGCCGTTCTGCACCTTCCGTTACAACACCGGCCTTCCGGATTCCGAGCTTCACGATATGCTCTGGACTGTCTACGACGAGGCCTACAAGCGCATCCGCGCCATCGACCCCGACCACGTAGTCATTATGGAAGCTGTCTGGAACGCGCAAGATCTGCCAAATCCCGATAAATACAGCTGGGAAAACGTGATGTACCAGTACCACACCTATATGTACGACGATTACGACAACGCAAAGGGCAAGCAGATCTCGAACCTGCGCACCCGCGTAAACAACACCATCAACGCGAAGTACAATGTGCCCAGCATCCTCGGCGAGTTTGCGCTCTTCAACGCGCTCACTGCCTGGGACGACGGCGTAAAGCTTTTGAACAACTCCGGCCACAGCTGGACAACCTGGTCCTACAAGACCATCGCGAGCGTCGGAAACTGGGGTCTCAAGCACACAAAGAACTACAACCTGAACCT
>JAGDCQ010000233.1 GCA_017958465.1 Lachnospiraceae bacterium | reverse complement strand
TTCGTGCCCATGTTGAGGAGGATCATCATACCTATGGAACCCAGGAAAACAAAGGGCGCAAGCCAGCTGTCGAGCAGCACGAGCATTGCAACGAGTGCAAGAGCAACCGCTATACCTACATATATGGGTTCCTCGCGTTCGCACAGGTCCTTGAGGTCCGTAACAAGTGCGCTCATGCCGGAAACGTAGCACTGTTTACCGGCTATCGACCTGATCTCGCGGATGGCGTCCATCGTAACATCCGCAGATGTCGAGGTGTCAAAGAACACCGCCATCATCGTTGAATTCCCGGAATTGAAAGCCTTGTAGAGCTTGTCCGGGAGTATCTCCATCGGGATTGAAAGGTCCGCAACGGAATCGTACCAGAGGACTGTGGCAACATGCTCAACACCTTCGATCTTAGTCTTTAGCGCTGCCACATCCTTTTCCGGCATGTTTTCGACTATTATCAGCGAAAACGCGCCCTTGCCGAAATCCTTCAGCAATTCGTTCTGCCCTTTTACCGTATCGAAGCTGTCCGGCAGATAGTCCAGCATATCGTAATTTACTCTCGTCTTAAGATACCCTAAACCTGCAGGCACCATCAAAAGCAGTGCTATCACAAGTATCAGGATACGGTTTTTGACGATCGCTCTTGATAACTTCATCTCTCTGTCTCCTTATCAATTCATCACGTTATCACAGTTCTCTGTATGACACCGTGTATTCTTCTTTTATCACATCGGGATACTGGTTCTTCACTATCTTCACCATGCTGATGCAAACGCAAAGGTTCATGATACCTTCTGTAAGAAGCGCTGCACCGAGGAGTACCGTGAGCATCGAGGCTGCCTCAAACGGTCTTATCATCAGGCAGAGCCCTATGCAGCCGTTCACGATCGCAAGCCCGAGCGTCAGCGGCCAGGAACCGATGCCGAATTTCCTTGAATCATCTGCGATCCTTATCTTGAACAGCGAATCCGCAAGCACCGCGATACCCATCGCCATAGCAAGAAGATCAGCCGATTCCTTCGGTTTCACAAGCACTATCAGGCCCATGATGAAAAGGATGAGGCCGAGTTCAAGGTCGAACTGGAAAGCCAGTCTGAAAAGATCCTTTGAAAAATATCCTACGATCCTTATCGTACCGAACGCCATCAGCACGATACCGAGCGCGATCTCAAGCGCTTCGGCCGATGCGGTGGGCCATATCATAAACGTCACACCGAGCAAACAGAAAACAACCGACATGATTATGTATCCTGTTTTTGCTATCCTTATGGGTGCTATCTTACGCATCTTCATAAGATCATCTCCTTTCGATGCTGCAATGATAACACCGCCCCGGGAGAATAAAAACGGGCAAAAAAAAGCCCGTGTCCAAAAATAGGACACGGACAGAAATCTGTCTGTTTTTTAGGCACGGAAGGTCATTTGCCCAAAAATATTCATTTTTTCTCAAGGCACCTTTTCACCATCACTTCCGCCATACCGTGGTACAGCTCGCAGAAACGGTCTATGTAGGCATTAACATCGGTCTCCATGCGGTCGTTGAGCCATTCTATAACAACTCCGAAACATTCGCATTTATAGAAGCGGCTTAAGATCCCGCGGTCGAACTCGCTAACCTTGTCCCAGTTCTCTATCGACCTGCCGTAGGCCTCAACAATGTGCGCGCACACATCCCACAGATAACGCTCGAAAATATCCCTGTTCACCGAATTGTAGATGTGCAGGATCGCCGTCCTGTTGCGCGACGCGAAAAGAGTCGCCGCCTTCATGGCGTCTTCCACCGAGGCGATCGACGGGTTTTCGGATATAAGAGCTTCCGATTCGTCTTTTATGATCTCTTCGATCAGCGCGGGAATATCCTGATAGTGATAATAAAACGAGTTTCTGTTGATCCCGCATTTTTCAACGATCATCTTGACGGTGATCTGACTGAGCGGATGCTCGTTCAGCAGCTCAACAAAAGCCTCTTTTATTGCTTTCTGCGTAAAACCTGACATGATCTGTTCCCACCCAATTTCATTCTGTTATTCAGGCATTTTTGCTCACAGCCTTCTCTGCCAGCCACCATATGATGCCGCCGATGACATTTCCAAGCGAGGCCGCAAGGAAGAACAGGTACATATCAACATTGAAAAGATATGCGCGTCCGGCCGCGAAATAGAACATATCCGCAACCACGTGCTCCGCACCGCAGAGAATGAACACCATGACACCGAGCACCACCGCAAGGTAACGGCCGACGCCCTCCGCCTTTGCGTACCCTCTTACGGCAATGGCGATGCAAAGCTCGCACACGATCGCATCCACAACAACTATGTAGAACGGCTTCTGAAGCTTGTTTGCGATCAGGGTTGCCGCAGTGTTCAGAGTATCGGCATGGAGCGATACCATAAGGCCGAAAAGCACGGCTCCTACAAGGTTTCCGAGCCATATCAGCGCCAGTTTCCCAGGACGCTTTATAAAGTCGCCGTTGCACGCCTTTCCTGTAAACAGATCGAATCCAAATACCAGCACGGTGAGCAGCCCCACAGAAAACAGAAACGCGCCCACAACCTTGTTATCCACCGCAAGGAACACTGTTCCGCCAAGCGCAATGGAAGCACCTGCGCACACAGACCTTACAAACATTCCGGATCCCTTCTTCATTCCAAACCTCCAGTATCAGTTGTTATCTTGAGCGCCGGCCGATCAGGTCAGCAGCTCTTTCGCAAACCCGGCTATTATCCCGAGGGCCGCCGCCAAAACGATCAGGACTATCGGGTGCACCTTCTTTTTGAAACTCAAAACAGCCGTTAATATAAATATACATAAAGCTATCCAAAAATCAATACCGGTAAACACAGAAACCGAAATTCCGCCGGAAAAGAAGACTGTTTTTGAAACGCTTACAAAAGCAGCCGCAATAAGCCCTATGACTGCCGGTTTCAAGCCGCTC
>JAGDCQ010000025.1 GCA_017958465.1 Lachnospiraceae bacterium | reverse complement strand
GAAGGCATTTTGATGCCTGACGGAGAAGTGGCATCTTTTGCGGGCGATACTGTCATAAAAACAGCCGTTATCGGTGCTATCGGCGACCAGGCAAGAGATATAGCCCTGGATGCCTTAAACCCTGTAGTGAAGGGCCTGCTCCTTAGAAGCACGGCTACCGCCCCTCTCGCGTGGATCACCGATTATGTAGGTGTCGGCGACCTTTACACTATCTATCAGACAGGCGCCGCGGCAGTGGATTACAACAGGAAGAGCGCCCAGGCGGACAACGACAGGGCAATGCTTTCGTTCTTTACAAGAGCCGCCATGCAGATCGACGATAAGGTCGATACCCGGAAGCTTAACGGCAGTGTTTCCAACGCTATAAATGACCTTAACAGGGCAAATGAGATGCAATGCGACGCACTTGGCCAGTCCGTAGCCCTTTCCCTTGCAAACTGGGCTATCCAGAAGGGCGGACCGGAGATCGCAGCCATCGGCAAGGCTACCGAACTGATCTCAGGCCCTATGATGGAGGAGATCAACGCCCACTCGGCGTCAGCCTGGTCCTACGCACAGCAGAGCGTTACGGAGGCTATGCGCGAATTCCAGCTGCTCACCGGCTTAACTAAAGACGCAATGCTCCAGCTTTACAAGGATTATGCCGACGGAAAGATATCGGATTATTATATTCAAAAGATCCTGGAAGAGAGCATAAAAAACAAGAAACCTGTCAAGGATGAGGATTCGGAGGAATTCGAGCCAATCATCGACCCTTCGGGTATTGTTTACGAAGCTGTGCTTTCAAACGTTGTGGAAGGCGCGACAGTCACTCTTTACAGGAACGGAAACGAGCTTTTTGAAGCTGCGGATTACGGTCAGGTGAACCCCCTTACTTCAGACGGGACCGGCAGATACGCATGGGACGTTCCCGAAGGAAACTGGTTTGTTAGGGTTTACAAGGACGGATACCTTGAAGGTTCGTCGGATGCAGATCCCAACGCAACTGTAGCAGTGAACGGCGTGAACTGCCTGCCGGTGCTTCCGCCCCAGCTGGATGTGAACATCCCGCTCGCTTCACCCTTAAGACCCATGGGCAGCCTGCAGTACGAGAACGGCGGCTGGTATCTTGTGTTTGATAAATATGTGCAGACAGATACGGTAACCACGGGGAATATCGGGTTCAGTGCCGACGGATTCAAGGGCGGCTATGCTTTTGAGGCTGTGGACGGAGAGGTAAGCCCTTCGCATACGCCTGTGTGCGGCGGAAAGCTCCTTGCAACGAAGTTTAAGGTTACCGGTGATGCGGCTGCTCTTTCTGCGGAAAGCAAGATAACTCTCACAGTCTCTGACAATGTTTTAGGCTATAACGGAAAGGCTGCGGGAGGATCGATAATAGCCAACGGCGGCACGGGAAACGGCAAAGACCCCGGGCAAAAGGAGCCTACCGGAAAGCCGGGAAAAGGAGACAGGGAGCCAGAGCACGGCATCAATCCGCTTACGGTCATCCTCATAATAGCGGGAGTCGGAACGGCGCTTGTTATCGCAGGTGTTGTAACAGCAGTTGTGGTAACGAAAAAGAAAAAGGCCGGGAAAGGATAAACGTGAAGGAATTTATACTTGGAAAAACAGGGATAAAGACGGTTCAGAACGCTTTTGGCGCGCTTCCGATACAGCGCGTGGAGGAAGCTGAGGCCGTAAAGATACTAAGGCGCGCATTAGAAGGCGGCATCACTTACTTTGATACCGCAAGGGCCTACAGTAACAGCGAGGAAAAGCTGAGGAAAGCTTTCTCTGAGGCGGGCTTAAGGGACAAGGTTTTCATCGCCACAAAGACCATGGCAAGGGACCCGGAGGGCGTAAGGCGCGACCTTGACACCTCCCTTAAAACCCTTGGGACGGACCATATCGATGTTTACCAGTTCCATATGGTGGACAGGTGCTACGCTCCGGGGGACGGTACCGGCATGTATGAATGCATGGAGGAAGCAAAGAAACAGGGCAAGATAGGGCATATCGGTATAACCGCGCACAAATTGGGTGTGGCAGAGGAAATTGCAAAAAGCGGGCTTTACGAAACGCTGCAGTTCCCCTTCTCATATCTTGCCACGGAACGAGAGATCAAACTTCTCAGGACCTGCGAGGAGAACAACGTTGGTTTTATAGCCATGAAGGGGCTCGCAGGCGGGCTCATAAACCGCTCAAAGGCAGCTATGGCTTTTATGGTCCACATCGGCAATGTCCTGCCCATCTGGGGTATCCAGCGGATGAGCGAGCTTGAGGAATGGCTGTCCTATATGGACAAAAGCCCTGAGTACGACGGCGAGATCCGGGAGTTTATCGAAAAAGAAAAGGCTACGCTTGCGGGGGATTTCTGCAGGGGATGCGGATATTGTATGCCATGTCCGGCCGGGATCCAGATAAACAATTGCGCCAGGATGTCATTGATGCTGAGGCGCGCTCCGTCTGCCGGGTGGCTGTCGGAAAAATGGCAGGCAGAGATGGAAAAGATCGAAGGGTGCCTGGAGTGCAGGCAATGCACCGCAAAATGCCCTTATGAGCTTGATACGCCCACGCTTTTGAAGAAGAACCTTGAGGATTACCGCAAGGTTCTTGCAGGGGAAGTAAGCGTATCGTGAGACCGCGGGCGCTTAAACAATTATAACTACAGGAGAACAAAGATCATGCAGCATTTCTTATTTGTGCATTTCAAGGAAAGAAGAACACCCGACGGGGAGCAGATCTATTTTGCGGTAAGCCCGGACGGCTTCAAGTGGGAAGCGATAAACGGCGGACAGCCCGTGCTCTGGGCGGTCCTTAACGAAAAAGGCGTGCGGGATGCAACAATTGTGCGCTCCGACAACGGAAAGTTTTATATCATCGCAACGGACTTAAGCCTTGCTTACAATATGCGCCGCGTGTACAACAACGACTGGCACAAGGTACAGCGTGAGGGCAGCAGCTCCCTTATGATGTGGGAGTCGGAAGACCTCCTTCACTGGTCCGAAGAAAAGGAATTGAAGGTCCGCCCTGTGGGCAGCGGCTGCGCCTGGGCGCCGGACATCATAAGGGATAAAGAGGCAGGCGAGTGGGTGCTCCATTGGTCGAGCCCCAACCCGGACAGGGATATGCGCATGTGCATCTGGTATACACGCACAAAGGATTTTGAGCATTTTTCCGACGCAAAGATCCTTTACGAAAAAGAGGACAGCGGCGTTATCGATTCCTGTATGGTGCAGGAGGGCGAGTGGTTCTACCTGTTCGTCAAGAGCGACCGCAATCCCTGCAGCGTGATCCTGCTCCGCTCAAAGAGTGTTACAGGGCCTTTTGAGCGCATGACGGCTTTTGACCCCGAGATGGAGAAACTGGCCGGCGGGCCCGGAAAATACGAGGCGCCTACCTGCACAAAGGTTTCCGACGGCTCATACAACCTGATGCTTGACTTCTTTGGCGTTGCAGGAAAAGGCCAGGGATATGTACCTTTCCACAGCGACGACATCTCAACGGGCGTTTTCAAGCGCGCAGACGGGGATTTCTCTTATCCTTACGGCTTCAAGCACGGAACAATGCTTGCGATAACAGAGGCCGAATATGAGGCGATAAAAGCCTTTGACTATGATGCGGAAAGCTACAACAGGTGAAAGTATGTATTATCTGATCGAAAACACATTAAAAGAATGCGAGGCCTTTGAGTGCAAAGGCAAGAAAGCGCAGTATGTGGCCGTTCTGTCGCCCTCCGAGTGGCAGGAGCACAGGGACGATTTTGAGATGGGTATAGATATGGACCTGGATATTCTCGAGGTCCACAGTACCAAGGCAGAAGTGAACTACGACTCGGTTACGGGAACCTTTTTCCTTCCCGACAGGAGCAACATGGAGGCAGAATACAAAAAGTTTGCCTTTGCGCTGGACGAGAAGGGGATAGTCTTTATCGACAGCGGAAACACTGTCCTTGGCGTGATCAAAAAGATCATGAATACGAAGAAATGGCGTTTCCCAAGCCTTGAGCGGTTTATCTACGATTTTCTTGAGCAGATAATCCGTAACGACCTTGCGCTTCTTGAAAAGTACGAAAAAGAGATGGACGCCATCGACGCAAACATAAACAATGACAAAAACCCGGATATGGAGCGCCTTGGCGACATAAGGTGCTATTTAAGAGACCTGCGTACCCACTACGATCACCTGATAGACCTTTCCCAGGAGCTTGAGGAAAACGAGAACAACTTCTTTAAGAATGAGAACCTTAGGTTTTTCAGGCTTTTCTCAAACCGCGTGTCAAGGCTTTCCGACATAGTGAACACCCTGCTTGATTACTCTGCGCAGATCCGTGAGAGCTATGAGTCCAGGCTTGACGTCAAGCAAAACAGGATAATGACCATCCTTACCGTTGTCACTACAATCTTTATGCCACTTACGCTCATAGCCGGGTGGTACGGCATGAACTTCAGGTATATGCCGGAACTTGAGTCTGTCTGGGGCTATCCCATAGTGATAATCGTTTGTATCCTGATAGTTGTTGCGAGCCTTATCTTCTTTAAACGAAAAAAATGGCTTTAAAAACAGCGACAATCTGTTATAATGCTTTAAAGCGTTAACTTATCAGGATAACGTAATAGGAGGAGACTATGAAGAAAAGCTTACGCCTGCTGCTTGCGATCCTTTTGGTCGCGACAGTGCTTGCCGGATGCGGCAAAAGACATGACAACAAGCCGACAGCGATCCCGACGGCTACGGAGGCTCCATCGCCTACAGCGACAGAAGCCCCCACGCCTACTCCCGCTCCCTGGGACGGAAAAGAGCAGATCAACGGGTTCTACCTGGTGGAGACCCGCCGTTTTCCGCTTATCCAGGCGGATATCTCTCTTTATGAGCACATAAAGACAGGAGCAAAGTTCGTTTATATCGCAAACGAAGACACAAACAGGGCTTTCCAGCTCTCGTTCAACACAAGGCCCATCGACGATACTGGCCTGCCCCACGTTTTTGAGCATTCGTGCCTCTGCGGCTCTGACAAATACCCTTACGACCAGCTGTGGTGGGCTGTTTCTTATCAGACCTACAACACCTACGTAAATGCGTACACAACAGACGCCATGACCTGCTATCCTGTCGGGTCCTTAAGCGAAGCACAGCTCTTAAAGCTTGCGGAGTACTACACAGATGCCTGCTACAAGCCGCTCATCTTAAAGGATGAGAGCATTTTCAGGACCGAGGCTTGGCGCTACCGTCTTGAGAACAGCGATGATCCCCTGACTATCGAAGGCACCGTATACAGCGAAATGCTGGGATCCTACACCCTTAACAGGTTTGCTTCCCAGATGGCTTACAAGACAGCTTTCCCGGGGTCTGTGCTTGGCTTTGATTACGGCGGAAACCCCGAGCACATCCCGGAGATGACCTGGGAAAGCCTTAAAAACTATCACAGCCTCTATTATCATCCCTCGAACTCCGTAGCTTACCTTTACGGCAAGATCGAGGATTTCAAGGCATATCTTGCGCTCCTTGACAGCTACTACTCGGAGTATGAGCGTTCCGAGTTCAAATTTGAGGATAAGAACTACGAAAGGCTTACATCTTCTGTTAAGGCGGAGTTTGCTTACCCGGTTTCGGAAGGCTCAAATACAGAGGATAACTCCGAGATCGACTATTACATTATCCTTCCCGGCCTTCGGGACGACATCGAG
>JAGDCQ010000232.1 GCA_017958465.1 Lachnospiraceae bacterium | reverse complement strand
TAACCCACGATGGTGTTCATGCCCGCTGCGTTAAGATCAACACCGAACAGGGCGACGGAGTCGCTGTAGGCCTTGAACGCGCCTATGAAACCTGTGATGACAAGGTAGAAGATCATGGGGGAGATCATCGGGAGCGTGATAGTGCGGAACATGCGGAACTTCGAAGTACCGTCCACCCGCGCTGCGCTGTAGTAAACCTTGTTTACGGAGGCCAGGGCACTGGTGAAGATAAGGATCTTAAACGGAAGCACTATCCACACGGTGTAAAAGCAAAGGACGAACATCTTTGCCCAGTAAGGACCGGTGATGAAATCCACCGCTTCGCCTCCGAAAAACTTGATCAGGAGGTTTACAAGGCCGTCGGTGTAGGCTGTTTTCTTGAAGAGGATCATGAAAACGAGGCCGACCGCAAGGGTGTTCGTTACATAAGGCAGGAAATAAACTGTCTGGAAGAGGTCGCGCAGCTTCTCGATGGAGTTGAGCCCAAGGGAGATGAGGAGTGCAAGGCCTGTGGAAACGGGCACGGTGATGGCAACCAGGATGAACGTGTTTTTAAGCGCCTGTAAAAAGTACGGGTCCCGGAGCACGTAACGGTAGTTGTAGGCACCTGTGCCAAATGAGGTTTGTGAAGCGAAGTTGTAGCCCTCCTCAAAGGAGTACACAAGAACGTCGATCAGGGGATATACCATGAAAACACCGAGAAAGACGAAGGCAGGGATAAGATACAGCCACGCTTTTAGATTGTTTTTCTTCATGATCGGATCACTCCTATTCTCGGGATTCAGGTAGTCTCAAAGTACAGCCTTTCTCCGGTCTGCATGTCGAAAAGGTGCACTTTTTCGGGCTTAAGCCTGAAGCGGACTGTTTCGCCCTTCATCTTCTTTGCATTCTCGCTTGTTATGATGGAACGGATGATGTCTGTTTCGGAGCCTTCGTGGCCGGAAACAACGCTTATATCGCGCCCCATGACCTCCACACGGTCCAGCTTGCAGATGAAGGGGCCGTTGTCATCGGGCTCGAAGCCTTCGGGACGGATGCCGACCTTTACAGGCTTGTTGCCGATGCCGGAAAGCCTTAGCACTGCGTCTTTGCCGATGTAGAGCACTCCGTCCTCTACTTTGCCGTCAAAAACGTTGATGGCGGGCGTGCCAAGGAACTTTGCAACAAAGAGGTTTACGGGATTGTCGTAAACGTCCTGGGGCTTGTCGACCTGCTGGATAACGCCGGCGTTCATGACGATTATGGTATCGGAGATGCTCATGGCCTCGTCCTGATCGTGGGTAACAAAGATGGTGGTGATGCCCGTTTCCTTCTGGATCCTGCGGATCTCTTCACGGGTCTGGAGGCGAAGCCTTGCGTCCAGGTTTGAAAGGGGCTCGTCGAGGAGAAGGACTCTCGGCGTTTTCACAAGCGCACGTGCTATGGCCACACGCTGCTGCTGGCCGCCGGAAAGCTCGTTGGGCTTGCGCTCGAGGAGCTCGTCTATCTGCACGAGTTTAGCGGCTTTCAGTACCCTTTCCTTCATCTGCTCTTTTGTAAGCTTTTTATCGCCCTTTAGATTCTCAAGAGGATAACGGATGTTGCGCTCAACCGTCAGGTGCGGGTAAAGAGCGTAGCTCTGGAAAACGAGCCCTACGCCCCTGCGCTCTGCGGGAATAGCGGTCACATCATCATCGTCGAAAAAGATCTTGCCTTCTGTGGGCTCAAGAAGTCCGCAGATGAGGTTAAGAGCCGTACTCTTGCCGCAGCCCGAAGGGCCGAGAAGCCCTATGAGCTTTCCGTCGGGAAGGGTAAGGTCGAAGTTGTTTACTGCGACAACATCCTCTTTGATCTTTTTGTTTCTGTTGGGAAACCTCTTTGTAAGATGTTCCAGTCTGATCTGCATCTGTCAATGCCCCCTTTATATAATGGTTCAGTGTATATACGTATATATATTTCAAACAATTCCGTAATACCTTCTTAAGTCTCTTGAAATGTGGTCGAGATCAGGGTATACGTAGCTTTCCGTGATACCGAACACCCTCAGACTCTCGCTGAAGTATTTCTTTCTGTCCCTTGGGATTATTACCTTATAAAGAACGTCGTCCGAACAGATATCCTGCAGCCTCTTCTCCGAGTTGTGCACCGTGAAGTTGGCCTGCTGGGAATACATCCTCAGGTTGTTGTCT
>JAGDCQ010000231.1 GCA_017958465.1 Lachnospiraceae bacterium | reverse complement strand
TTGCGCAGTTTTTAAGATATTCATCATATCCTGCAGCTTTTTTGACATACATCACGACTCCGTAAGGGTCAAGTCCGCGGATGGCCTTTATATCCGAAACCAGCGGCGAAACATCCTCAAGCCTTGCAGCCGCCCGTTTTTCAAGCTCATCAAGGTCCACTCTTTCGTTTGTGAACAGCTCGCGTTTTATATACCTTTCCGGCCTGTTGCAGATCCTCAGGAAATCCGCGCGTTCCGCAGACCCGGCGGCGATCCTTGCGTATGCGAGGATATCCTGCGTGACATGATGCGTGTACAGGCTCTCAAGCTTCCCGTAAACAGTGAACTTAACGCCCTTTTCCTCTAAAATGTGTGCAAGCATCGCAGGCTGCCTGTTTGTGCGGAAAAGCACGGCACTGCTCTCAGCGCCTTTTGCTTTCAGCATTTCCGCAAGCTTCTCGTACTCTTCACGTCTGTCCTCAAAGCAAACCGATTCAACTTTGCCCTTGCGCTGCGTGTCGGCTGTTATCTTCTTTTCAAACCGCTCTTTGTTGTGCTTCACCACCGCAAGAGATGCTCTTGTTATGCAGCTTGCAGACCTGTAGTTCCTGTCGAGGAGGATCGTTTTAGCGTCCGGAAAATCCTTTAGGAATTCTTTTGCAAGCGCGGGCTCTGCCCCGCGGAAAGCGTAAATGCTCTGGTCGTCGTCACCTACGACAAACAGGTTGTTTTTTGGTGCCGCAAGCAGTTTTATTATATCATATTGGACGCGGTTTATGTCCTGATATTCGTCCACAAGAAAATAGTCGAAAGCCTCGCGCCAGCGTTTAAGCGCCTTTACATCATTTTGAAGATAGGAAAGGCATTTGGTCAGGATATCGTCAAAGTCGATAAAGCCGCGCCTTTCAAGCTCTTTGTCATATTCGCGAGAAGCTTCGTCAAACTCGGACGCGCTTATCGGAAGGCCTGTGCCGTCTTCCTGCTTTCCGCTCTTTTTACGGCTTACAGCCGAAAGAAAATGGTTTACGTCATCATTTGCAAAACGCCTTGACCCGCATTTTTTCGAGAAAACGCGAAGTGCGGTAGCGTAGCGGTCCTCGTTCCGGATTATCTTTACGCCTCGGTACGCCGGAGCCTCTCTTAATATCCTAAAAAAAACGGCATGAAAAGTACCGAAGTTTACGCCGCGTTCAAAAACCGAAGCCTTTGCGTTGTAGCGTTCCTCCATCTCCTTTGCTGCCGCTTTCGTAAAAGTGATAACAAGAACGCGCCTTGGGGCTTTCGTCTTTTTGACCAGCCTTAAGGTGCGTTCCGTGATGACCGCTGTCTTCCCGGAGCCCGGGCCTGCAAGCACAAGCGCAGGTCCGTCCCCGTGTTCGACCGCCTTTGTTTGTTGTGGATCTAAATTCATGCGTTCTTTAATTTCTCGATTCCTTTGCGGATACGCTTTAAGCTCTCCTCTTTTCCGAGGATGCTCATGATCTCGTATGCGCCGCCCGGAGTCATCTGCTTTCCGGAAACGGCTGTACGTACAGGCCAGAGGGCAAGGCCGTTCTTTATGCCCTTTTCCTCGATATATTTCATGAGGAGCGCCTCTACGCCTGCAACAGAATAATCGTCAAGTGCCTCAAACCTCGGCAGGAGATCTTCAAGCACAGCAAGCGAGCTCTCGGCTGTGGTCTTCATTTTTTTGTGAGTATACATCTCGATATCGTAATCCGGGAGTTCCTCGAAAAAGTCGATCTTTTCGGCTATATCGCAGAAAGTCTCGATACGTGTCTTTACAAGGTCCGCAACGGCCTTAAGGTCGATATCCCTGTGGATAACCTGCTTAATGTAAGGCAGTGCATACTCAAGGTATTTATCCTCATCCATAGCCTTTATGTATTCGCCGTTCATCCAGCGGAGCTTCTGCATATCAAAAACCGCAGGAGATTTGCTTATGTGGTGGTAATCAAAGGCCTTTATCAGTTCATCCAGAGACATTATCTCCCTGTTATCCTCGGGGCTCCAGCCGCAAAGAGCGATAAAGTTTACAATAGCCTCCGAAACAAAGCCCTGCTCGAGCAGATCCTCAAAGGATGAGTGTCCGCTGCGCTTTGAGAGCTTCTTGTGCTCCTCGTTCGTAAGGAGCGGGCAGTGGATATAAATGGGCTCCTGCCATCCAAAAGCCTGGTAAAGGCGGGTATACTTCGGTGTCGAGGAAAGGTACTCGTTTCCGCGTACAACGTGGGTTATCTGCATCAAATGGTCGTCTATTACGTTTGCGAAGTTGTATGTGGGGTAACCGTCCGACTTGATAAGGATCATATCGTCCAGTTCTTCATTTTCGACGGTGATGGGCCCGTAGATCGCATCCGTAAAGGTCGTTGTGCCTTCCTGGGGGATGTTCTGCCTGATAACGTAAGGTTTGCCCTCAGCAAGGTTCTTTTCGATCTCCTCTTTTGAGAGGTGGAGGCAGT
>JAGDCQ010000230.1 GCA_017958465.1 Lachnospiraceae bacterium | reverse complement strand
GCAGAGCTGATGGCCTGCTTCCTTAAGCCGGTCTTCAACGATCCGAAGTTCCCTAAGATATCAGCTGAAGTAAACAGACTAAAAAATACAGAAGGAGGACTTAATACCATGTGTGAATTCAGTAGGATGCTTGTGGCGGAAGGCAGGGCCGAAGGCAAAGTTGAAGGCAAAAAAGAAGGTAAACTCTCTTTGTGTGATGAACTTGTGAAAAAAGGCGTTCTGACAGTTAAAGAGGCCTCCGGTTATATGGGTATTTCTGAAGAAGAATTCAAGAGGAAGGTCAAAGAACTGGAAAAGGAACCTGTAACGGTTTGATACGTAAATAACGGGGGCCCGCAAACGCGGGCTCTTCTTTGTTTTATCAAGTTCA
This sequence comes from Lachnospiraceae bacterium, assembly GCA_017958465.1. GTDB lineage: Bacteria > Bacillota > Clostridia > Lachnospirales > Lachnospiraceae > SZUA-448. The sequence continues at coordinate 2,275 of JAGDCQ010000230.1, read as the reverse complement.
ACCGTTCCCTGGGTCGGGGGTTGAAATTTCCAACAAACTTTGATAATATAAACACAAAGTTGTTTCCACGTGTATGCGTGGTGGGAGGATAATGAGAAAATGAACAGAAAACCGATCAATATTTTTACAGGTTTCGTCGCAGTGCTTGCCATGGCGATACTGCTTGCCGGATGCGGCAAACAGCCGACAGGCCAGGTGTCACCTGCGCCCGGAGCCTCCGGCACGCCGGCCCCCGTAACCGGGACCGAGAGCCCGACGCAGCCTCCGACTGCGACGCCGACCCCGACCGACAGTCCCAAGGAAGCCCTGCTGAAGCGCCTTGTCCCGACCGACGAAAAAGGCGTTTACGACTGCCCTGAAGACATCATAAATACAGCAGACGCAGGAAATATGGATCTGCGGAGCTTTGTACTTGACGACGGTCTTGTAGTCTACACCTATACCGAATATCTGGGCGAAGAGGAGCGTTTCAGCCTTATCTCCTACAACAAGGACACCCTTGCAAAGGGCAAAGAAGTCAGAAACTCCGCGCTTTTTTCGAATGCTTCGATCCTGCGCCTCGGCACAAAATATATCGCAGTTTACGAGATGGAAAACGGCAAGTTCCATATCTACAACGGGAAACTTGAAGAGGTGAACTGCTTTGAAACCCCAGAAGGCGAAACATACCAGGACTGCACGGTTGACGTTAAAAACGAGTTTTTTATCATGCTGACCGGGAGCGGCAGCGTTTACAAAGCAAAGATCAACAGCGAAGCTCCAATGCTCAAAAAGAGCTTTACGATAGCGGAGCCCTGGGGCGAGGCTGCCTCTTATATTGCTGCTCTTCCGGGCAACCGATATGTTCTCAGCTGCGGTTACCTGTCCGAGGAAGAAGTATGGCGCGACATGATCGTTTATGTCGATGGAAGCGACGGAAAGCTGATAGATACCGACAATGGCTCTTTTACAAGGGTGCTTGTGAGCCCGGATGAAGAAAGCTATGTTTTAGTCAAAAATGAGCCGTACTACAGTATTTCCATGTACAATACGGACAGGACGCTAATAAAGGAGATCTCACTTGACAACATCAGGGAGTACCTCAGTGCCACTATCGACTGGACAAACCGCGTGATCCTTTCGGCGGACTTTTTTGCCGGCATGAACAGATACAACAGTCAGTTCAAGTGCTATTCAATGGAAACGGGGCTGCTGCTCTCGGACTGCGTTTGCGAAACGGAAACGACCCGCCAGAGCGTCTTTACGGTGGATACCGAAAAAACACTGCTCCCCTTTACGGCCGACACAAAAGAAGCTGACGATACCATCCGCCCGAGGATCTGTTTCTGGGATTATCTGAACGACGGCGTTGAGGGAAAAGACGACTATTTCGTAAAGCGGACCGCGGTCCACGACCCGGTTTCCGACCGTATAGAAGCCCTGCGCAACAAGATCGAGGAAAAATACGGCGTTTACCTCTACATCGGCTACGAGATATTCGGCGTCGAGCTTGCAGACTCAAATGCAACGCCTTTGCGGGACGAGGAGAGCCTTTTCAACGTGCTTACAAAGCTTGATGCGGGCCTGGCAAAATACCCGGAAGGCTTCTTTGAGCAGATAAGGGAGGTATGCGCAAAGAAGATCGGCTTCTATATAGCGGATGACGTGACCAAGGACTTTGGCGGATACTACAAAGTTGCGGGGTACGAGGCAGTGATAGTCATCGAGGTCGAAAACCTTGAAAACCCTGAAAAAACCGCCTACCACGAGATATCCCACATGATCGACGACTATATAACGAGGAAGGGCGACAAAAACGGATTTGAAGAGGGGTATGCAGCTCTTAACCCTGTTCCGTCAAATGAGTATTACCTCAGTACCTATGATGAAAGATATATTACCGATGGAGAGGGCTACACCATAGCTTTCGAGCAGGATAAGGAGAATGTTTACTCTGTTTATCAATACGGCAGGACTTTCCCGGGAGAAGACCGGGCAACACTCTTTGAAGCCGCTCTCGGATACGTTTCTTCTGCAGAGGATCCTGACCGTGGACCTTTCCACGAGGATGTGGCCAAATGCAGGCATCTTCTTGAAAAACTCGAATACCACTTCAAGGCGATAAGGCAGTGCTTTGATACATCGAAATGGCCAGAAAAGACCGAGTGGGAAAAGAACCTTGACCGCATGAAGGCGTTTTACGAGCAATGGACGGGCGGGGCTCCCGCACCAACGGATGCGGTCACTCCGACCCCAACCGAAGCACCGCTCACACCCACGGTAACACCTGTACCTT
>JAGDCQ010000229.1 GCA_017958465.1 Lachnospiraceae bacterium | reverse complement strand
GTCGCGCATGCACTCGCCTTCAAGAACGCGCCTGCGCTCGCCGTAGATGATCTCTCTCTGCTCGTTGTTCACGCGGTCGTACTCGAGCAGGCTCTTACGGATGGAGTAGTTGTTGCTCTCTATCTTCTTCTGGGCACGTTCAATGGCATTGCTGAGCATCCTGTGCTCTATCTGCTGGCCTTCCTCCACACCGAGGGTCTTAAACACGGCCATCATACGCTCCGAGCCGAAAAGACGCATTATATCGTCTTCAAGGGAGATATAGAACCTGGATTCGCCGGGATCGCCCTGACGTCCCGCACGTCCGCGCAGCTGGTTATCGATACGCCTGGATTCATGACGTTCGGTACCGATTATCTTAAGGCCGCCAAGCTCTGCAACTCCGGGCCCAAGCTTAATATCCGTACCACGGCCCGCCATGTTGGTAGCGATCGTAACGGCGCCTCTCTGGCCCGCTTCCGCTACTATCTCGGCCTCAAGCTCGTGGAACTTTGCGTTCAGGACTTTGTGGTCCGGCACACCGTTCTTCTTAAGGAGCATGCTCAGCTCTTCGGAAGCCTCGATGGTGATGGTACCTACAAGGATAGGCTGCCCTGTGGCGTGTGCGCGTTTGATCTCCGCAACGATGGCGTTCAGCTTTTCCCTGTGAGTGGTGTAAACGGCGTCGTCAAGGTCTATACGTGCGATAGGCCTGTTCGTGGGCACTTCGATAACGTCCATCCCGTAGATATCACGGAATTCCTGCTCCTCTGTGAGCGCGGTACCTGTCATGCCGGCTTTTTTATCATATTTGTTGAAATAGTTCTGGAAAGTGATGGTCGCAAGAGTCTTGCTCTCTCTCTTGACCTTTACGTGCTCCTTTGCCTCGATGGCCTGGTGCAAGCCGTCCGAGTAGCGGCGGCCGGGCATCAGACGTCCGGTAAAGTCGTCAACGATGATGATCTCATCATCCTTAACAACATAGTCCTTATCCTTGAACATCAGGTAGTTTGCGCGCAGCGCAGTGATGATGTTGTGCTGGATCTCGAGGTTTTCGGGGTCGGAGAAGTTGTCGATGTTGAAGAACTGCTCGACTCTCTTAACACCCTCTTCGGTAAGGGTTACGTTCTTATCCTTCTCGTTTACGATGAAGTCGCCTGTTTCCTGAGCATCCTCATTCATCAGGACTTCCATCTTGCTGAGCTCTTTTGCCTCGCCGCGCTTTAACTGGCGGGCAAGGATGTCGCACACTTCGTAAAGCTTTGTGGACTTGCCGCTCTGTCCGGAAATGATGAGCGGGGTACGGGCTTCATCGATAAGGATGGAGTCCACTTCGTCGATGATCGCGAAGTGCAGCCCGCGCATAACAAGCTTGTCCTTGTAAACTACCATGTTGTCACGCAGGTAGTCGAAACCGAACTCGTTATTTGTACCGTATGTGATATCGCAGCCGTAAGCCACGCGTCTTTCGTCGCTGTCAAGGCTGTTGAGGATGCAGCCTACGGAAAGCCCGAGGCTCCTGTAGATCTGACCCATCCACTCCGAGTCACGTTTTGCAAGATAATCGTTGACTGTTACAACGTGTACGCCCTGTCCTTCAAGAGCGTTGAGGTATACGGGGAAAACCGAAGTAAGGGTGTTACCTTCACCTGTCTTCATTTCGGCGATCCTGCCCTGATGGAGGATTATCGCGCCGATAAGCTGTACATCGAAAGCGCGCTGCCCGAGGGTTCTTACTGCCGCTTCCCTTACTACCGCATATGCTTCGGGGAGGATATCGTCGAGGGTCTCCCCCTTTGCCAGCCTGCCTTTGAACTCATTTGTCATCTCAGCAAGCTGCTGATCGCTGTACTCTTTGAACCGGGGCTCAAGCGCGTTGATCTTTTCAACGATCGGCATGATCCTTTTTATTTCATGTTCGCTGTGTGTACCAAACAGCTTTGTCCAAATACTCATCTTAAAAAACCTCTGTAATGCTAAAATTTCACCTTTCTATAGATTTTACCATTATTCAAGCAAAACCGCAAGCACTTTTACGCGCTATATACCATTCGGCATACCCGTTCAAACGTACTTGCGGTCTTTTATTTACTCTTCTCTCGGCTCGTAGGCCTTTTTCTCAACAATGCTCCTGTAAGCAGGTCTTATGATCTTCTCGTCGGCCACCAGTTCCTCTATGCGGTGGGCGCTCCAGCCAACGATCCTTGCTATGGCAAAGAGCGGTGTGAACAGTTCTCTCGGGATGTTCATTATGTCATAAACAAAACCGCTGTAGAAGTCCACATTGGGGCTAACGCCCTTGTAAATCTTTCGTTCTCTTGCGATGACCTTGGGGGCTATCCTCTCGATGGCGCTGTAGAGCTGCATTTCCTCGTTTCTGCCCTTGGCCTTTGCAAGCTGCTCCACATACCCTTTGAACACCTTTTCTCTCGGATCGGAAAGGGAATAAACCGCGTGACCCATACCATAAATGAGCCCCTTGCCGTCAAAGGCCTCTTTCCTCACGATCTTTGTAAGATAATCCTCTATCTCTTCTTCATCCGCGTGATCCTTGACGTTTTCGCGGATATCGTCCATCATCTCCATTACCATGAGGTTTGCGCCGCCGTGCCTTGCGCCCTTCAAGGAGGACATGGCTGCGGCTATGGCGGAATATGTGTCCGTTCCGGCGGAAGTCACGACTCTCGTGGTAAAAGTGGAGTTATTGCCGCCTCCGTGCTCCATATGCAGCAGCAGCGCAACATCAAGCACCTTGGCTTCTATCTCCGAAAACTTCGTGTCGGGCCTTAACATCCGAAGGAAGTTCTCTGCCATGGAAAGCTTCTTGTCCGGCCTGTGGATGAACATGCTGGCGTCGTTCAGATAGTGGTTATACGCGTGATACCCGTATATCGCGAGCATCGGGAACTGTGCGATGAGCTGGATGCTCTGCCTCAGCACGTTCTCTACCGAAAGGTCGTTCTTTTTCTTGTCGTAGGAAGCAAGAGTAAGGATACTCTTTGTCATGGAGCTCATTATGTCCCTGTCCGGGGCCTTCATGATAACGTCCCTGGTGAAATTCCTCGGAAGCACCATGTTCTCCGCAAGGATATCCTTTATCTCCTTAAGTTCCTCCTTCTTTGGAAGCCTTGAAAAGAGCAGCAGAAAGAGGCCTTCCTCATAAATGTCCCTGTGCTGTTTTGCCCCCTCCACAAGGTCCCTTATGTCGTAGCCTCTGTAAAGCAGTTCGCCGTCACAGGGCACTTTCTCGCCGTTTTCCATCTTAAAGGCGGTGATGGATGAGATATTTGTTATACCTGTTATCACGCCCTGTCCGTTCAGGTCGCGCAGGCCGCGCTTTACGCCGTATTCACCGTAAAGTTCGCGCGGGATCTCGCCGCTCCTTACACACACGGGGGCTTGTCTTTCGGCATATTGGTCAAGTTTCTTCATATAAACCTCCGGAATGATCGTCAGTGGTGTTTTTTCAAAGTACTATCTCTGCTGCATTTATCAGCTTTTTGGTGTACTCCTTCTGTGGATCGTTAAACACTTTGTCAGGCGTACCGTATTCTATTATCTCACCCTTATACATAACGCAAACATTGTCGCATATCCTGCGCACTACCTGCATATCGTGGGATATGAACAGGAAGCTCAAGTTATACTCATCGCGCAGTTTCACAAGGAGCTTTAAGATCTGCTCCTGCACGGTAACATCAAGTGCTGAAACAGGCTCGTCAAGCAGGATCAATCTGCTCTTCAGGATAAGCGCCATGGCGATGGCCACTCTCTGACGCTCACCGCCCGAAAGCTCCGACGGATACCGCTCCTTGTACTTTATGGGCAGCTCAACCTTGGCGAGGATCTCGTCAACCTCTTTTTCCATGGCTTTCCGGCCCATCCGCTTGTTCAGCCTTAAGGGCTCCTTGAGCAGCCAGCCGATCTTTTTCGACGGGTTAAGGCTCTCGAAGGGATCCTGGAACACCATCCTTAGCTCCGTGCCGTTAAGCTTCACCTTGCCCGATCTGGTCTTCAGGAGCTTAGCCACAGCCTTTGCAAGCGTGGATTTTCCGCACCCGGACTCGCCAACGAGCCCAAGGATCTCGCCCTCGCGGATCTCAAGTGAAGCATGCTTCACAACTATATTCTTTTTCGCCCTTGCAAACAGCCTTCCCGACTTTACAGGATACCAGACATCCAGATCCTGTACGCGGAGCAGCCGCTTTTCGTCCGTAAAATCTTTGGGTTTTATTAGGCTCAAATTCTCCGGTGCAGCGGCAATGAGCTTCTTTGTGTAGGGTGCGAGCGGTGTTTCGAAAACTTCGCTTACCGTTCCCCTTTCCACTATCTCGCCGTTCTTCATCACAACCACACGGTCACACAGCTTCCTGATGATCCTGAGGTCGTGGGAGATGAAGATGACAGCTGTCCCGTAGGACTCGTTCATCTTGCGGATAAGCTTAAGTATCTTCGCCTGGGTGGTAACGTCAAGCGCCGTGGTAGGCTCGTCCGCTATTAAGAGCTTTGGACTGCAGATCATAGCCATGGCCAGCATCACACGCTGCCTCATACCGCCCGAAAGCTGGTGCGGATACATATCGTACAGCTCGTCCGGCTCCTTTAAGCCGCACTCGCCCATTATCGAGCAGACAAGCTCGCGGTTGATGCTCTTGTCGGCCTTTGCGCCGCTCCCCGGAAGCCCGTGGATGTCGAGCAGTTCTTCCACCTGTTTGCCTATCTTCATAACAGGGTTAAGGGATGTCATGGGCTCCTGAAACACCATCGAAAGCTGCGCGCCGCGGATACCTCTGTATTCGGCCGCCGACAGCTTTGTCAGCTCGTTTCCGTCAAAGATGATACTTCCGGAAGTGATGTGTCCGTTCTGTTTCAAAAGTCCCATTATCGCAAGGGCTGTCATGCTCTTGCCGGAGCCGGATTCGCCGACTATACCGACGATCTCGCCCCTCTTTACCGTAAACGAAGCGTCTTTTAC
>JAGDCQ010000228.1 GCA_017958465.1 Lachnospiraceae bacterium | reverse complement strand
CTCTTTAAGACCGTTCTTTTCTATAGTCCTGTCGAGGATGTTGTAACGGTTCTGGTTGATGATGAACGGAACCTTAAGATCCTCAAGGATAGCGCTTGCTTTCTCAAGAGTGGGACCATCGTAGTTTGAAATGCCGACGTAGAGCGCTTTTCCGCTCCTTACAGCCTGGGCGAGGGCACCCATCGTCTCCTCAAGGGGAGTATCGGGATCCATCCTGTGGTGATAGAAGATATCCACATAGTCGAGACCCATACGCTTAAGGCTCTGGTCAAGACTTGCAAGGAGATACTTGCGGCTGCCGAAGTCACCGTAAGGGCCGGGCCACATACCGTATCCGGCTTTTGTGGAGATGATCATCTCGTCCCTGTAGGGCCTGAAGTGCTCTTTAAGGATCCGTCCGAAGTTTTCCTCGGCACTCCCGGCTTTGGGACCGTAGTTGTTTGCAAGGTCAAAGTGGGTTATACCGTTATCGAAGGCAGTAAAGCACATTTCCTCCATATTTGCGTATACCCCTGTGTCACCGAAGTTATGCCAGAGACCAAGAGATACGCTCGGAAGGAGAAGACCGCTGTTTCCGCAACGGTTGAACTTCATCCTGTCATAACGGGTTTCTTTTGCAGTGTACATTTTACGATACCTCCGTGTATTTTTCTTACAGCTGAGTTTCTGTACGATATAGAAACTAATATGAATGAAAACGGGTAAATAGTCAAGAGGTTTCTTGAATGTGTTCGAGAAATCTCTTGACTTTTTTCCTTTCAGGGGGTAATATGGGGTTGTAAAGGGTAAAAAGTGGTATGAAATGCCTTAAAGTGCCTAAAGTTTTGACGCGGTCAAGACGATATCTTTTATGAGAAAAACGTTAAAAAGGCGCGAAAACACAGGAAAGTTCAGCAGAAAGGAGGAGACCGGATATGTTCAAGGGAAGATACAACCATACTCTTGATGCAAAAAACAGGACTGTCATTCCGGTCAAACTCCGTGAAGAACTTGGTCCTACCTTTGTTATCACCGTTGGCCTCGAAGGCTGCCTTTACATTTACCCGAACAACGAGTGGGAGCGCTTTGCGGAGGAGCTCCAGAAGCTTCCGGGGACAAAGGAAGCAAGAGAGCTCAGGCGCGGGTTCATGGCAAACGCCTGCGACTGCGAGCCGGATGCACAGGGACGTTTTCTTATCCCTGCAGACCTTTGCGACAAGGCACACCTGAAAAAAGATCTGGTCTTTTCGGGAAACATAAACAAGATAGAGCTCTGGGACAAGGATGCCTTTGAAGAGAGCATCTCCGGTCTTGGCAATATGGAGGAGCTGGCAGACAAACTTGCCGAGTACGGCATAAGCTTCTGATGAGGCTTTGGAGGAATGATGCAGGACGAAAATGAAAACAACAACAGGCCCGTCTTTAAGCACATCTCTATTATGCCGGAGGAAGTGATAAAAGGACTGGCCATCAAGCCCGACGGCATCTACGTGGATGGGACCATGGGAGGCGCAGGGCACGGACAGCTCATATGCGAGCAGCTGGAGACAGGCCGTTACATTGGGATCGACCGGGATGAGGATGCCATAAACGCCGGCAAAGAGCGGCTTCAAAGGTTTGGAGAAAGAGCTACGGTGGTCCGCAGCAACTACTCTGAAATGAAGAACATTCTTGCGGCCCTTGATATCCCTAAGGTGGACGGGATCCTGCTGGACCTTGGAGTTTCATCTTACCAGCTTGATACGGCGGAACGCGGTTTTTCCTATATGCATGATGCTCCGCTTGATATGAGGATGGACAACAGGGTAAGCAAAACCGCAAAGGATATAGTAAACGGCTACAGTGAAACAGAGCTTGCAAGAGTCCTTTTTGAATACGGGGAAGAGGATTTTGCAAAGCAGATAGCAAGAAGGATAGTTAAAGAGCGGGAGGTAAAGCCCATCGAGACCACAGGCGAGCTTGTGGAGGTGATAAAAGCCGCTCTTCCAATGAAGGCAAAGATAGGCCAGGGACATCCTGCGAAGAAGACTTTTCAGGCTTTAAGGATAGAGTTAAACGAAGAACTCGCGGAACTCAGGCTTTGCCTTGAATCCATGATAGATATGCTAAACCCCGGCGGACGTTTTGTGATAATCACATTCCATTCGCTTGAGGACAGGATAGTAAAAAGCATTTTTAAGACTGCCGAGAACCCCTGCACCTGCCCGCCGCAGTTTCCGGTGTGCGTGTGCGGAAAGAAGCCTCTCGGAAAGGTCATCACTAAGAAACCTATAGTGCCTTCGGCAAAGGAAATAGCGGAAAACCCGAGGGCAAAGAGCTCAAAGCTCAGGATATTTGAACGGGGATAAAAGCCGGAGAAAGGGACCCGGCGGAAATTGCTTGGTTGGGTAGAACGAAACTAAGACTTGAAAGGAGCGTGTAAAGCATGGAGGCTTACAGGCACAACCGCGGACAACAGAATATTTACGAGACCGATGGTTCAGCTGCACGCAAAGTAACAGATTTCAGGACCTATTCCAATGCAGTTACAAAGCGTGAGGTCAACCCTGCGGAGTGGAGACGCGAAAACCGCCCTGTCAGGAATACTTACAGGAACACGGTAAGAAAAGAGCAGGAAGAAGAATACGAAGAGGCCGCAAGGCTGAAGAGAGAAGCTTTACAGAGGCGCAGAGAGGAAGAAGAGCAGCAGAGGCGCGAAGCCGAGAAGGCTGCAAGAAACCGCGCCATCCCGAAGCTTGCAAATGATGTTTCCTTCGGCTCTATGATCCTTTTGGTGGCGGCAGTCTGCGTAACGCTCTACGTCTGTCTTGGGTACCTTAAGGTACAGGCGAACATCGTTGTTACGAACAAGGCCATCACTAAGCTTGAAACTGAGCTCAGCGACTTAAGAACGCGTAACGAAGCGGCTTACAATATGGTAGTGGATGCCGTGGACTTTGAGGAAGTTTACAAGACGGCCGTAACAGAGCTTGGAATGGTATTCCCCAACAAGAACAAGGTGGTTACCTACAGCGTGGATCCGTCCGGATATGTGCGCCAGTTCAAGGAGATCCCGAGGGCAGACTTTGTTAACGCCATTAAGGAGTTACTGCCTTTCGAATAATGGGGTACTCTTTTGAAATGAAGCATTGACTTGATAAAGAGAAATAGTTATCATAAATGCAGAAATGATAACAGAGGCACGGCTCCTGCCCTGCCGGAGGAATACCTGCAGAATGGACAACAAGAAATCCAAAAAATATTACCCTAAAGTTATAACACGTAAAATGCAAGCAAATCTATTGCTTGTATTTTGCGTTATTTTGGGGGCGGTTTTGTTCCTGATCGGCAGGATAATCTATATAGGCTACAAGGACGGCGACAGATACAAGAAAAAAGTGCTGGAACAGCAGTCCTATATCTCCTCGGAGGTTGCCTTCAAAAGAGGCACCATCTACGATAAAAACGGCTTCCCGCTTGCTTTGAGCGACCGTGTTTACAACGTCATCCTGGACCCGAATGTCATCAACCAGAATTCAAAGGCCTTTTTAAAACCCACACTTAAGGCGCTCCAGACTGTTTTTGGCTTTGACCCGGGAGAGGTGGAAAAGATAATAAACGAACGGTCCCAGAGCAGGTATTACGTTCTCGAGAGGCTTGTGAGCCTTGAAAAACGCAACAAGTTCGAAGAACTCCAGAAAGAGAACAGGAACATCCGCGGAGTGTGGTTTGAGGACGACTTCATCCGCACCTACCCTTACGAGGACCTGGCTTCCCATATCATCGGCTTTACGGCCAGCGATAACGAAGGTTTGCTTGGGCTTGAGCTTTACTACAACAACACTTTGAACGGCACCAACGGCAGGAGCTACGGGTATTTCGATTCGGAGCTTAACCTTAAGCGCACGGTTCATGACGCAATAGACGGCAACAACCTGTATCTCACGCTGGATCTTAATATCCAGCGTATCGTACAGAACACAATAGACGAATTTGTGGAAAACGTGGGGTGCGAAAATATAGGTGTTGTGCTGATGGACCCCAACTCCGGCGAGATCATCGCAATGGCGAGCAAGGATGAGTTTAACCTGAACGATCCAAGAAACCTGCTGGCTTTCTACACGGAGGAAGAGGTTGCGGCCATGAGCGCAACGGACCAGTACAATGCCCTGAACGCGATCTGGAAGAACTACTGTGTATCAAGCACCTACGAGCCCGGTTCAGTTTTTAAGCCATTTACGGTGGCTGCTGCCCTGGACGAGGGTGTGATAAAGAAGGATCAGGAGTTCAACTGTACCGGCTTTAAGAAGATAGGCGGCTGGGAGATTTATTGTAACGCCCACTGGGGCCATGGCCTTATCGACGTCTCCACGGCGATCCAGACATCCTGTAACGTTGCCCTTATGGAAATAGCGGAAGCCCTCGGAAACACCATGTTTTCAACTTATCAGCAGAGATACGGCTTTGGCACCCGTACAGGCGTCGACATGCCGGGTGAGGAGAAGGGCATCCTTATCACAAAAGATAAGCTTCGTGAGACAGAGCTTGCTACCAGCAGTTTCGGCCAGTCCTTCAATGTTACCATGATACAGATGATAAGCGGCTTCTGCTCGCTTGTAAACGGCGGGACTTATTACAGGCCGCATATAGTATCAAAGATAGAGGACGCTGAAGGTACAGTTGTGCAGAGCTTTGAGCCTGTGGCAGTGCAGGAGACGATCTCCGAGTCCACATCAAAGTTTATCAGGGATTCACTCCTTCTGACTGTTGAACAGGGTACCGGTAAAAAGGCGTCTGTAACAGGGTATCTCGTAGGCGGAAAGACAGGAACGGCCCAGAAGCTTCCGCGTGCCGACAAAAAGTACGTTGTTTCTTTTATGTCGGTTGTTCCCTGCGATTCCCCGAAGGTTGTGATGTATGTTGTCATTGACGATCCTAAGGACCCGGAATACAGCGCGTCCAGCCATTACGCCACTACAATGAGTTCGCAGATCCTTGAGAGGATATTGCCTTTCCTTGGGATCTACCCCAACGGCGAGATAGATTATCACATAGACAAAGAGGGGGATGAGGTAAACGAAGGCCTCAACCTTCCGGAAAACTAAGGTTTTAGCAGAAGTGCGGGAGAGCACCATGGATCAGAGTTCCGAAGCAAAAGTTACGGTAATAGAGGGCGAACAGAAAGAGGCCAGAGGGTATTTCGACTTTAGCCTCCTGATCCTCACGCTCGTAGTTATTGCTTTCGGAGTGGTGATGATCTACAGCGCAAGCTCTTACAACGCTACTAAATACTATTCGGACCCTATGTATTTTACAAGGTCCCAGATACGAAATGTCGTTTTGAGCGTAGTCATAATGATAGCCCTTGCGCTTTTCGACTACAGGTTTTACGCCAAGGGAGCCTTCAGCCTTTCATATCTTGCGCTTATAGGCGTAACCCTTCTTATGGTGGTGGTTACCTTCTTTGGCAAGGATCACAACGGCTCCACAAGATGGCTTGAAATTGCGGGTTTTTCTTTCCAGCCCAGTGAAGTGGCAAAGGTGGGCGTTATAATGTTCGTAGCCTTCGCCATAAGCCGCGCTCCGGGGAAACTCAACAAATGGACGGGGTTCATGAAGATCCTCGTGTTCTGCCTGCCCCTCCTTGGGATGGTAGCGCTTGAAAACCTTAGCTCCGCCATAATCATAGCGGCCATCATATTTGTTACCTGCTTTATAGCCAGTGAGAAAAAGCTTTATTACGTGTTTTTTGTACTGGCGGCGGTGGGCGCCGCAGCAGTGATGGTATTTGCGGTCGGATACCGCTCGGACCGTATCGATATCTGGCTGAACGTTGAGACCCACGAAAAAGCGGGGCAGATACTCCAGGGCCTTTACGCCATAGCATCCGCGGGGCTTTTCGGACGCGGGCTCGGAAACAGCCTTCAGAAGATGGGACATATCCCGGAGGCCCACAACGACATGCTCTTCTCCATAATCTGCGAGGAGCTTGGGGTGAT
>JAGDCQ010000227.1 GCA_017958465.1 Lachnospiraceae bacterium | reverse complement strand
GTCTTCGAGTCGGATATCAAATTCGCGGATCTTAAAAAGGATCCCCAGGGGCTTGTGCCCGTTGTTGTGCAGGATTATTACAACAACGAAGTTTTAATGGTTGCATATATGAACGAAGAGGCTTATAATGCAACATTGGCAACAGGCAGGATGACATACTACTCAAGGAGCAGACAGGAACTTTGGGAAAAGGGCCTGACATCCGGCCATTTCCAGTATCTTAAGGAACTTGTCCTTGACTGCGATTCAGACACCCTCCTTGCAAAGGTTAAGCAGGTTGGGGCTGCGTGCCACACAGGCGCCCGTTCCTGCTTCCATAAACAGATCGTGAAAGCGGACTATGTGGACCTTAACCCCCTGAGCGTTCTTTCAGACGATTACAATACCATCATCGACAGAAAGAATAACCCGAAGGAAGGCTCCTACACTAATTATCTTTTCGACAAAGGGCTGGACAAGATCCTTAAAAAGTGCGGTGAAGAGGCCACAGAGATAGTCATCGCCGCCAAGAATCCGGATAAAGAGGATATCAAGTACGAGATCGCGGACTTCCTCTACCACATGATGGTGCTTATGGCCGAGTGCAATGTGGACTGGAACGATATCGTCAGGGAACTTGTTAACAGAAGAACGTGAAAAACTTCAAACCATATCTTAAATATGTGGCAATAGTCCTGGGAGTGTTGATCCTCGCAGGTCTTATTGTGTTTGTTGTGAAGGTTTCTAAAGGGAATAAGCCGGTGGAGGCGCCTACTCCGATCCCGACCTGTACGGAAACGCCGACGCCAACGCCAACACCAACGGCGACAAACACACCGACGCCTACGAACACGCCGACACCGACGATGACGCCAACGCCTTCACCGTCGCCTACGCCAACGCCTTCACCGACGCCTACAAATACACCGACGCCGACGCCTACCAATTCACCAACTCCGACGGAAACACCTGTTCCGACGGCAACTCCGCTTCCGACAGCGACGCCGACCATAAGTCCGACTCCGGGACCGGAAGAGGTGGTGGTGACCTTCAACAATCCGGTGTTAGAAGCTAAGGTCCGGGAGCTTATAGAGAATCCGAGCGAGGATATATACAGCGGAAGGCTCGAAGCGATAACAGAGCTTGATCTTACGGAAACGGGGCTTGACAGCCTTGAGGATATCGGATATCTTACTAAACTGAAGGTGTTGAGATGCGGCTGGAATGAGCTGACGGGAACGGCAGGGCTAAAAGACCTTCCCGAGCTGGAGGAGCTTGATCTATCATACAACCTCCTAACCGACATAAACGAGGTTTATGCGCTCACAACGCTTAAACACCTGAAATTGAGCTGTAATTATCTTAAGAATGTTTCGGGGCTTGCGGCCCTTGAAAACCTAGAGACTCTGGATGTCTCTTATAATCTGCTGACGGATGTTTCGGCACTTGAGGCGCTGCCTGCGCTGGCAGACCTTAAGACGGAAGGGAACAGGATCCCTGTACCTCCGGAGCCTACGGGAGGCGCTTCCTCCGGTTCCGGCGGAGAAACCTCTTCCTCAGGCGGTACTACTTCCACTTCGGGTGGAGAAGCAGGTTCCGGTGGATCAACTTCGTCTTCCGGCAGTGGAACCTGAAAATATACGAAATAAAGCAAAGGGGCTTATAAAGCCCGTAAAAAACAGGAGGAAAGCTATGGATTACATGGAGAATTACAAGAAATGGTGTGAAGACCCTTATTTTGACGAGGCTACAAAGCAGGAGCTTAAGGCTATCGCAAATGACGACAACGAGATCAAGGAACGTTTCTACAGGGATCTTTCCTTCGGTACGGGCGGCCTCCGCGGCATCATCGGCGCTGGCACCAACCGTATGAATGCATACACTGTAAGAAGGGCCACACAGGGCCTTGCAAACTTCATCAAGAAGGAGCATGCGGAAGCTAAGGGCGTTGCAATCGCATACGACTCACGCCGCATGTCAATAGAATTCAGCGAGGAAGCGGCTCTCTGCCTTTGCGCAAACGGCATCAAGGCTTACAGGTTTGAATCCTTAAGACCTACTCCTGAGCTTTCTTTCGCGCTCCGCGAGCTCGGCTGCACAGCCGGCATTGTTGTTACAGCAAGCCACAACCCCGCAGAATACAACGGATACAAGGTTTACTGGGAGGACGGCGCGCAGATAACCGCTCCCAAGGACGAGCTTATCATCAACGAAGTAAACTCGATCTCGGATTTCTCGACAGTTAAGACTATGAGCCGTCTTGACGCCATCAAGGCAGGCCTGTACTTTACCATCGGCAAAGAGATCGACGACAGATATATGGAAGAGCTCAAGAAGCTTTCGCTTTCTCCCGAGCTTATAAAGGCACACGCGGACGACCTTACCGTTGTCTACACGCCTCTCCACGGCACAGGAAACCTGCCTGTAAGACGCGTTCTGAAGGAGCTTGGCTTCAACAAGGTGTTCGTTGTTCCGGAGCAGGAACTTCCTAACGGCGATTTCCCGACAGTTCCTTACCCGAACCCGGAGGATCCGAAGGCTTTCGCGCTTGCGCTTAAGCTTGCGAAAGAGAAGAAGGCAGACGTTGTGCTCGCAACAGACCCCGACGCTGACCGTCTCGGCGTTTATTCCTACGACAAGGCTACGGACGATTATGTTTCCTTCACCGGAAATATGTCGGGTATGCTCATCTGCGAGTATCTGCTCGAGCGAAGGAAAGAGCTTGGCCTGATCCATGATGACGGCGTTCTCGTAAAGACTATCGTTTCCACGAATATGGCTGATAAGGTTGCCGAGGCTTATGGTATCGAGCTTAAGGAAGTGCTCACGGGCTTCAAGTATATCGGCGAGCAGATTAAACTCTTTGAGCAGACAGGCAAGGGCCATTATGAATTCGGTTTCGAGGAGAGCTACGGATGCCTTGTCGGCACGCACGCGCGTGACAAGGATGCGGTTGTTGCCGTTATGATGCTTGCTGAAGCTGCCGTTTACTACAAGACAAAGGGCCTTTCCCTCTGGGATCAGATGCAGAATATCTACAAGAAGTACGGATATTTCCGCGAAGGTCTTGAGACAATGACGCTCAAGGGCATCGAAGGTCTTGAGAAGATACAGCAGATAATGGCTTCGTTACGCGCTAACCCTATCGATAATATCGGCGAGTACAAGGTGCTCAAGTTCCGTGATTATAAGAATGATGTTGTTATTGACAAGGCTACGGGCGAGAAGACTAAGACCGGGCTTCCTGTTTCGGATGTTCTGTACTTTGACCTTAATGATGATGCCTGGGTTTGCGTAAGGCCTTCAGGCACCGAGCCTAAGCTTAAGTTCTACGCAGGCGTTAAGGGTACGAGCTTTGAAGATGCAGACGCAAAGATGACAAAGCTTAAGGCCGACCTTACAGCTCTTGCAAAATAAAAAACATAAAAACTGCCTGGGATCCGGACTGATTTTGCAAGGATCGTAAGGATGAGACCAGAATGATAAATGCCCCTGCAGGACAGCCTGCGGGGGCATATTTTTTGTGCGATCAGCAATTTTTTATCTTTTACGGCGTGATGATGGCGCCGCCCCATTCAACTACAGTGAAACCTTCCCGGATTATCGGACGGATGAGGGCTTCCGGTAATACAGAGATCTGCGATGCATCTTCGCAAACAGGTGCAAATCCAAACCAGATACGGTACACGGTGTCTGCAGGGATGCTAAGATCCAGAGGCATCACCTTATCCACCATTTCCTGAGTTTGAGGTATCATAAGATATGCTGTGTCTGCATCCAGATATTCAAGCCAGAACTCAAGGAAATCAGCCTTTTCTTTTGCATTGAACCCATACTTGTCAAGAAGGTCCGAAAGGATGGCTTTACGGTCTTGAACAGGCAACAGGAAGCCGGGGCCCGTTTCAAACTCAGTTGCCGGGACAAGGCACTCATAGAAGAGGTAATCGCATTCCTTTCCGTCCACCGTAAGCTTTG
>JAGDCQ010000226.1 GCA_017958465.1 Lachnospiraceae bacterium | reverse complement strand
TGCCGATATTGATGCGCCTGGACTTAAAGCACTCGCTTGCTGTCCGGATGCACTTTTCGATAAGCTCGTAGGTTTCCGGAAGCGCCAGGTTTAAGATGTCGTCCCAGTCGGAAAGCCCGCTGTAAACCGGCCACCGAAGGATCGCCTTCAGGTGGGCAAGGGTCTGGATGCAGGGGATGAGCTCCACCCCCAGTTTTTCAGCGTAAGCATCTATATCTCGAAGCTCTTCGCAGGTGTATCTTCCGCGGAGGTGCCCAAAATAGGGCTCTCCCGGTACTTCGTAGGTATCCTCCGTATAGAGCATGATGGCGTTAAACCCCATAAGAGCCGTCATCCTGATAAACCGTTTCAGGCTCTCCGGCTTCATAACGGCGTTCCTTGAGCAGTCAAGCATGGTCCCGACTGTCCCAAAAGCCGCTGTTTCAGCCACGTCGAAGGCTTTCCCCGGCACACCGTACCTCTTTAACAGGCCAAGGCCGCGCAAAAAGGCTCCGGTGCTTGAATATTCCAGGGTCCAGGGGCCTTTTTCATCTCCAAAGACACGGAGGCCTTCCCCTGTTTTAACTGCCTTTACAACCCTTACAGCGTCACTTTCTCCGGCACCTTTCGCGTTTTCGAAAGCCACCTCAACTCCCGGCACGCTCTTGCAAGCCCTTTCATCGCCGGTCGCATCTTTGCAGACCGCCTCAAAGCCCAGCTCCTTTGCGCCCTCTGCCAGCGCAAAAGCAATATCTTCCCCCACATTTTCAAATAATAGCTTCATGATCCACCCTCTTTGTCACTGTATCCCTTCAGCCGCAAGCTCCCCATTAAGCATATCCTCGGTATCCGCCATAGCCTGAAGCGTCATGGTCAGCAGTTTGTCAAGCTCCCAGCCGAGCTGTTCGGCCCCCCGCTCGATAACATCTCTCGAGCAGCCCGCCGCAAAACCTTTGCTCTTATACTTTTTCTTAAGCGACTTAAGCTCCATATCCTTCGTGCTCTTAGAAGGGCGCATCAGTGCAGCCGCGCCTATAAGGCCTGTCAGCTCATCCGCTGCAAAAAGCACCTTCTCCATCTCGTGAACAGGCTCAACATCTATAGTCACGCCGCACCCTATGGTGATCCCGTATCCGTGGGAGCAAACAGCATGGATGACATCCTCATCCACTCCTCCGTCCCTAAGGAGCTCCGGTGCCTTAAGGCAGTGCTCCTCCGGGTAGAGCTCGAAATCTATATCGTGCAAAAGCCCTACGATCCCCCAGTATTCAGCCTTGTCGCCGTAGCCCAGCTCCTTTGCGTACCACTGCATAACAGCCTCTACAGTTAGCGAGTGCTGTATGTGAAAAGAGTCCTTGTTGTACTTCTTTAACAGTTCAAATGCTTCATTCCTTGTTATCATCGTTGGTCTCTCCGTTTGTGTTTTTATCGTATTCCTCAAGAAAATGGTGTTTTTCCCCGTCTTTCCCCTTATAGCAGATGACAGTACTGAGGTTGACGTTCTCAACGCTCCTGAAAATATTGGATTCCACGAAGGGGTTCTTCTCCTTCAGCTCCGCAATGAGCGTCTTTATCTCCGCCCGCTTGCTCCCCTTTTCCGTACCGCCGCAGCTGGCGCAGCTTTCCGTGAGCCTGCAGGCGCAGTTGATGAACGCAAGCCCGTTATAGTCGCGCCACCGCTTTATGTCGGCCTCGCGGATAAGGTAGAGCGGCCTTATAAGCTCCATCCCCTCAAAGTTCGTGCTGTGGAGCTTTGGCATCATGGTCTGCACCTGGGCTCCGTAAAGCATCCCCATCAGGATCGTCTCTATGACATCGTCGTAATGGTGCCCCAGCGCGATCTTGTTGCACCCCAGCTCCTTTGCTTTGCTGTAAAGGTTCCCCCGGCGCATCCTGGCGCAGAGGTAACACGGGGAGCCCCCCACCTCATCTACCACATCGAAGATGTCGGAGTCGAACACCGTTACCGGGATATCCATAAGCCCTGCGTTTCTCAGGATCGTCTCATAGTTTATCCGGTTATAGCCCGGGTTCATTACAAGGTAGACCACCTCGAAATTCTTCTTCCCGTGCCTCTCAAGCTCCTGGAAGAGCTTGGCCATCAGCATGGAATCCTTTCCCCCGGATATGCAGACCGCGATCCTGTCGCCGTCCTTTATAAGCTCGTAAGTCGAGATCGCCTTCGTAAACCGGCACCAGATCTCCTTTTTGAATTTCTTTATGATGCTGGTTTCTATGCTCCTGCACTTTGCTTTTTGCTCTTCGGGGTCCGAGTACTCGTTTTTGATAAGGTACAGATAATAGCTGTATATCCCGCCTTGAATGCTGTAGATCTCGTAGCCTTCCGGGGTAAGCTCCTCGCAGATGTCACGGGACAGCTTGCCGGAATAACAGATAAGGTACACCGGCACATCCTTCTTAAGCTCTCCTTTGTGGGCTTCAAACTCCTTTTGCGGGTAGTTTACCGCCCCCGGATATGAGCCCTTGAAGAACTCCTCCTCATCCCGTATATCTATTATCATCTTCTCCCGGTGGTCCCAGAGCATCTCTTCGATAGTTTTTGAATATTCCACTTTTGTTCCTCCGACGGCAGGTGCGGGCGCTGTTGCCGCCTACCGATTTGGTAGGTATTATATATCACCCTTCCCCCTCCTGTCAATCGAAAGCCGCCCCCGTTCCCACAAAGCGAAACCGGACCGAAATGGGTTCGGTCCGGTTTCAGGCGTATTATTGGGGTTTTAGGAAAACAGGCAATTTTATCAGTCGAGGGCTTCCTTCTTTGCAACCTCGACCTTTTCCTCGAAGCAGTTGAAAAGCTTCTGGGCTTCAACAGCATCGGGCTTCTTTGTGAGTGCCGTAACAACAGGCACTATCACAAGGCCTCCGACCATAGCTACAACGCCGGAGTTTATGGATGATTTGAAGATATATCCGAGTACAGGACCCCATGCGGCCACATTGACGCCTGCAAGGGTCACGATAAGCTGTGTAACGGCGATGGCGCAGCCCCATACAAAGCATACGGCAACCGATGCTTTCGAGGTCTTCTTCCAGTACAGGCCGTACAGGAAAGGCGCAAGGAACGAACCTGCGAGAGCTCCCCAGGAAACGCCCATCATCTGGGCGATAAAGGTAAGACCCGGGAAGGAATCCTTTATTATCGCTATCGCTGCGGAAACAAGTATAAAGAACACGATGAAGAGCCTCATGATGAAGACCTGCTTCTTCTCCGTGATCTGCTTCTTTGAAGCGGGTTTGATAACGTCGAGCGTGAGCGTGGAGCTCGAAGTGAGCACCAGCGACGACAGCGTGGACATGGATGCAGCGAGCACCAGCACTATAACTATCGCGATCACCACGGAAGGCAGCGTTGAGAGCATTGTAGGAACGATGGTGTCAAACAGCGGCTTTCCGTTTGCGGGATTGTATTTGATCTTGTCTGCATAAAGCCTGCCGAAGCCGCCAAGGAAGTAGCATCCGCCGGCAACAACAACGGCAAATATCGTCGAGATAACGGTCCCCTTGTGGATATCCTTCTCACTCTTGATGGCGTAGAATTTGCCGACCATCTGGGGAAGGCCCCAGGTACCGAGGGATGTGAGGATCACCACGAACAGCAGCGCAAGCGGGTCCGGTCCAAAGAATGAGGAGTATGCGCCCTGCTCCCAGCCCTCTGCGGGGATAGCGGAAAGGCTCTTTGCAGCAGCAACAAGGCCGCCGTTGTCCTTCAGCACCGCAAGGATGACAGTCACGATACCGAACAGCATTATGATACCCTGGATGAAGTCGTTGATAGCCGTGGCCATATAGCCGCCGAAGATGACATAAACTCCGGTGAGGGCCGCCATCACAGCGATAACTACCCAGTAAGGGATATCGAACACCAGGCCGAAGAGGCTTGAAAGTCCGTTATAAAGCGATGCGGTGTAAGGGATCAGGAAGATGAAAACTATTATCGAAGCGATCACCTTAAGCTTTGAGGAGCCAAAACGCTTTTCGAAGAAATCCGGCATAGTCTTGGAATCCAGGTGCTGCGTCATGATACGGGTGCGGCGTCCAAGGATGTTCCAGGCCATCAGCGAACCGATGAAGGCGTTGCCAAGGCCCGCCCAGGTGGCGCTTGTGCCGTACAGCCAGCCAAACTGGCCTGCGTAGCCTACAAAGATCACGGCCGAAAAATAGGAAGTTCCGAAGGCAAATGCCGTAAGCCACGGGCCTACAGCTCGTCCGCCGAGGACAAACCCGGAAACGTCTTTTGTGCTCTTTCTGCTGTAGAAGCCGACCCCTATCATTATCGCAAAAAATGCAACAAGAAGGATCGCGCTGATGATCTTTGTTAACATAAGGTTCCTCATCTTTCAAAAGAGAGCGGCTGCACAGATGGCTAAAAACCTGCTGCTTCTTTTACTTTAATGCGTTACGCTTTAACGCATTAAAGCCATTGTATACAAGCATCACCCGTTTGTCAAGCATAAAATGAAGAAAAAGTGTATAAATATCCATAAAGCCCCCGGGCGCTATCTCATTGACACTTTTTCGTTTTTTTGATAAAAATATAGTATCAAACGCAAAGGACCGGCTGCATCACTCATGACTGAATTCATCACCAACGGATTTCAGCTTTTTACTACCGTGATCTGTACTACATTGTCGATAATCCGCGGCGCTCGCCTGAAGAGCCGCGCTTACGTGCTGCTGGCCCTTTTCTCGGGCATCTTTTTCCTCGGAGATACGTACTGGCTCCTGTTTTACCTGTTTTACTCCGAAACTCCCAACCCTTCGTTCATCTCGGACCTGAGCTGGCACTCGTCCTACCTGTTCCTTATCCTTCTGCTGATAAATGCAAAAGGCAGGCCAAAGGGCGCAAAACACTCGCCGCTGCTGTTTCTTGCCCCCGTTTTTACTCTCGCCATGGGGATCTATTTTATGCAATACGGTGAATACCTTAGCAACCTGGTCATAGCCCTGCTCATGGCGCTCCTGATCTGGCATTCCCTCGACGGCCTTTTCCTCACCCGGGGCGAAAAAAGAGCGGACACACCCCGCCCGCTCTACATCATGACACTTGTGTTCTGTTTCATCGAATACACACTGTGGGTGGCCTCGTGCATCTGGGACGGCGAGACCTTTGCAAATCCCTACTACTGGATAGACCTGCTCCTTTCCTGCACCTTCCTGTTCTTCATACCTGCCGTCGGAAAGGTCGCCCTGTCTGCAAGTGACAGGATTTCGGAGGTATCCCTATGACATACATCGAAAACGTTTATATATGCCTTGCGGCGCCGCTCCTCATAGCCCTTATCGCGACAAAGCAGAGGGACAGAAGGATGGTAGGCTTTCTGCTCAGCGGTATGACTGTGTGCCTGCTGTCTTCCTACATCAGCACCTTCCTTGCACGTGTAAACGGGATAAGCATGCTGATGGCCTCCCTCACCGTTTCCCCTATAGTTGAAGAGATCACAAAGCTGCTCCCCGTATTTTTCTACCTCGTCGTTTTTGAGCCCGATCACAAAAGGATCCCGGGCAGCGTAGTGTTTACGGCGGTAGGTTTCGCAACCTTTGAGAACGTCTGCTTTATGACCCAGAACGGCACAGAGCAGCTCTTCCGCCTCCTTATCAGAGGTTTCGGCACAGGCGCTATGCACGTTGTCTGCGCATCACTTGTCTCCCTTGGGATGCTGCACCTGCTGGACAATCTCTGGCTCCGCGTGGCCGGCACCTTTGGCCTGATAGCCGTTGCCATCACCTATCACGGGATCTACAACCTTCTGGTTTCCCAGGTGGGGCCCGCTGCCTACGTGGGTTACGTTATCCCGATAATTACGGCAGCAGCCTACATTGTCCTTTTAAGGCTCGTAAAGGATGACCTAAAGACCGCTTAAAGATAACTCTTTATCCTTACGCCACTGCGTTCACGCTTACAAGCTCGTAGTAGCGTCCTTTCTTTGCCATCAGCTCGTCATGGGTTCCTGCCTCTACAATGCGGCCTTCATCAATAAACATGATCTTGTCGCAGTTGCGGATGGTCGAAAGCCTGTGCGCGATGATAAAGGATGTCCTGCCCTTCAGCAGCTCATTCAAGCCCTTCTGCAGAGCGCGCTCCGTGCGCACATCTATGCTGGAAGTTGCCTCATCAAGGATCAGGATCTTAGGATCGGAAAGCAACGTTCTTGCAAACGATATAAGCTGCCTCTGTCCCTGCGAGAACGTGCTTCCGCGCTCGCTGACCTCGTGGTCGTAGCCGTTTTCAAGCTCCGAAATAAACTCGTCAGCACAGACAACAGCCGATGCCCGCCTTATCTCTTCGTCGGTGGCGTTAAGCTTTCCGTAGCGGATGTTGTCGGCCACAGTTCCCGTGAACAGGAAGCTGTCCTGCATCATAACACCCATCTGGGCGCGCAGGGAGTGGAGCGTAACTTTCGAGATATCGTGCCCGTCCACACGCACGGCGCCGCTGCCTATATTGTAAAAACGGGACAGCAGGTTGATAACGGTGGATTTCCCGGCGCCGGTAGGCCCTACAAGAGCAACGCTCTCGCCCGCCTTAACGCTGAACGAAACGTGGTTCAGCACGGGCTTGTCCTCTTCGTAAGCAAAGCAAACATCATCAAACTCCACATCACCTTTGATGGGCGGAAGCTCTGTCGCGCCTGGCTCGTCGTCCACAGTAACAGGCTCGTCGAGAGTCTCAAAGATACGCTCAAGGTAAGCAACGTTGTTGATGAAATCGTTGAAAATGTTAGCAAGGTTCATAATGGGAAGCCAGAACCTGAAGGCGTAGGTTGACATTGCAAGGATCATACCGATACCAACAGCCTTTGGCCCAAGCACTACAAGGCCTACAAGGTAAATGGAGGCCCTTACCGCAACAGAGATGTTGTCTGTCGCCGGCCACACAAGGTTTGACGTGCGCACCGCGCGCATCCAGGCCTTGCGGTGATCATTTGAAAGATCATCGTAGATCCCTGCGTTTTCATCTTCACGCGCAAAGATCTTTGTGACCTTCACACCCGTGAGGTTTTCCTGGAGGTAGGCGTTCATATTGGAGCTCTTGTTTGAAACCGCCTGCCATGCCTTACGCTGATATTTTTTGATGATGAGCATGACAGCGGCAAACACAGGCACACCTGCCAGTACCACAAGGGAAAGCCGCACATTCAGCGTAAACATGTAAACAAGGATTATACCCATGTTGATAAACTCGAGAACAGCGTTCAAAAGGCCGTTTGACAGCATATTTGAAACGGAGTTGACGTAGTTTACAACGCGGATGAGGATCTTGCCCTGGGGCCTTGAATCGTAATAGTCGAAGGGCAGCTTTTGCAGGTGGGCAAAAAGGTCCTTGCGGATGTCGTATATTATGTTCTGGCCGACCTTTACCATGATCTTGGATCTGATGGTTGCAAGGGTGATGAACACCGCATAGCAGGCCACAAGAGCGAGTACCAGCATTAGCAGCTCTTTTACGCGCTTGTTCGGGATAGTCTCGTCCAGAGCGTACTGGGTGATCCTTGGTGTGAAAAGCTCTACCGCAGCCGCCGTAAAAGCTATAAACAGCGCCAGCAGCATACGGTTTGCATATTTTTTGATGTATTTTCCTGCACGCTTGAAGCTCTTAAAGTCGAAGGAACGTTCAAGGTTTTCGTCTACCGAATAAGTATTTCTTGCCATATTTCCTCCTCCTTTCAGGCGCTCTGCTGGAGCGAATAAACTTCGTAGTAGTATCCGCGCTTTGCCAGCAATTCATCATGGGTGCCCATCTCTTCTATCCGCCCGTTACGCAGGATCATGATGTGGTCCGCATCCTTGGTGGAGCTGATACGCTGCGCGATGATGATCTTTGTACATTCAAAATCCAGATTCTTAAGGTTTTCCTGGATAAACTGCTCTGTTTCGGTATCTACCGCAGACGTTGTGTCATCCAGGATCAATATGGACGGTGTGATGGCAAGGGCTCTTGCAAGCGAAATACGCTGCTTCTGGCCGCCGGAAAGGCCCACACCGCGCTCGCCGATGATGGTGTCAAAGCCCTGCGGCAGCTGGTAAACAAAGCTTGTTACCGCGGATTTTTCCGCGTACTTCTTTACGGTCTCGAGCGGCATGCCGGAGTTGCCGTAGGCAATGTTGCCGTCGATACTGTCGGAATACAGAAGCACGTCCTGTGTAGCCATACCGATGTTTTTACGCAGCTCCGAGAACTTCATATCCTTTACGTCTATCCCGTCGATCTTTACGGAACCCGACGTAGGGTCGTAGAACCTGGGGATCATATTTATGAGGGACGTCTTGCCGGAGCCTGTATCGCCCATAATGGCAAGGGTCTCGCCGGGCTTGATCTTGAACGAAATGTCGTGGAGGACCTCCGCGCAGGGCGCATCATCATAAGCAAAGCTTACATGGTCGAATTCGATCTCGCCCTTAAAGCGCTCAGGATGCTCTACAGCGTCGGTTTTCTCGCTCATGGTGGGAACAGCCGAATCAATCTCCATGATCTTCTTTGCAGCTGCAGAGAAGCGCTGGAGCTCGTTAAGAACGCTGCCGAGGTTACGGGTGGGGTTTGCAAGGGTCCAGATCATACCGGAGAAAGCCACATAATCACCAAGGCCGATCCTGCCGTAGATAAGGAACAGGCCGCCCGCAAGCAGCATCACTACTGCAAGGGCATCGGCACAGCCTTCGATAGCCGGGAAGAATTTGAGCCATACAAAAGCCGTTTTCATATTTGATTCGGAGAAGGCTTTGTTTTTCTCGTCAAAACGGGCGATCTCGTAATCCTCACGGGCAAAAGCCTTAACCACGCGGTTTCCCGAGATGTTCTCCTGGGCTGCGGTGTTGAGCTCGGAAAGGCGCTCACGCAGCTGCCTGTGCATGGGAGCTACCTTCTTCCTGAAGATGAACATCAGCGTGAAGATGACGGGGCACAGGGCAAAAAGGCAGATGGCAAGGAGCCAGTCCATTGTAAAGTAATAGATTATGGCTACCGAAAACAGCACCACACACTCGATGATCATACGGCAAACCCAGGCGATCATGTGGCGGACAGCCTCAAGGTCACCGGTAAGACGCGTCATAAGGTCGCCGGTGCGGTAGCGGTCGTAGAATTCCATGCTCTGCGCTTCTATGTTGCGGAAAAGCTTGGCGCGCATCTTAACCACAAAGTGCTGGGAAACGCGCTCATAGGAAAGGTTTCCCGTGTAAACGATGACGGTACGGATAAAAGTAACTCCGATCATACCAATAAGGAGCAGATACAGGAGATTTGTATTACCACGGATGAAGGTTTCAGCCTCGTTTGCGTCATCGAAGGACAGGAACTTGTCAACTATAGTTTTTGAGAAAAAGGGAACCGCTATCTGCAGGGCGTTGGCCAAAACAGTGCAGCAGACAGCAAATGCAAAGAGGGCACGCTTGCCCTTCAGGTTTGAAAATACCCATTTGATCTGTTCGTTCATAATGATCTCCAGGCGATCAGCCTCACGAGAACAAACTCTGTCCCCGTGTTTTGTAGGAAAAACGTTTTTTCTCCAGTAAATGTAAAAGAGGGAACGGTCTACGCAACCGTCCCCTCTTTGTACGCAATTTCTTTTAGAGAGACATAGATAGTCAAAGGATTACTTAAGAGTAACCTTTGCGCCAACTTCTTCGAGTTTCTTCTTGATCTCTTCAGCTTCATCTTTGCCTGCCTGCTCTTTAACCATCTTAGGAGCGTTGTCTACGAGATCCTTAGCTTCCTTGAGGCCAAGACCGGTGATCTCACGAACAACCTTGATAACCTTAACCTTCTCAGCGCCTACTTCGGTAAGCTCTACATCGAACTCTGTCTTCTCTTCCTCAGCTGCTGCTGCGGGGCCGGCTGCTGCTACAACAACGCCTGCTGCTGCGCTAACGCCGAATTCTTCTTCGCATGCCTTTACAAGATCGTTAAGCTCAAGAACGGTCATGCCTTTGATTGCATCAATAAATTCCTGTGTAGTCATAATTTCCTCCAATTTTGCTGTTTAGCATTTGTTTTTCACGCAGGTATCTTAACCTGCTCCGTACATAAGCACGGGTGCAACTGATTGCTGACGATTATGCAGCGTCGCCGTTCTTCTCTGCGATCTGCTTGAGAACGCGTGCGAAGTTGGTGATCGGGCTCTTCATGCTGCCAAGGAGTCTGGAAATAAGAACTTCCTTGGAAGGGATGCTTGCAAGCTTCTCAAGACCCTTAACGTCGTAAAGTTTGCCTTCTACAACGCCTGCCTTGAACTGAAGTGCGGGAGCGTCCTTCATGAACTCGGAAAGAACTCTTGCGGGAGCGGTAGCGTCCTCAAGTGAGAAAGCAACTGCCGTACCTCCGTTAAGGCATTCATCGAGCTGTGCGAAGTCTGTGCCCTCAAAACCGCGCTTTAAGTAGGTGTTCTTGTATACCTTGTATACAACGCCTGCTTCGCGGAGCTTGCGACGAAGCTTTGTGTCCTGCTCAACCGTAAGACCGTGATAGTCTACAAGTACGGCAGCAACAGCCTTGTCTGCATAGCCTTTGATCTCGTCAACGATAGGTGCTTTGATTTCGACTTTTGCCATTTTAAATCTCCTATCAGTTTACTTGTGCTCAAAAGAAAAACCTCTGACGTGCAGAGGTTGAAAATGATGATGTAATGGTGGGTGTTGACCCTTTCATCCCTCGGCGGGCGGTTGTTCTTACGCCGGTTGAACCGGCACCTGCTTTCTTCGGCACGAATGGTATAATACCACGCGTCCGGGTGTTTGTCAACAACTTTTTTTATATTCCGAAAAATCAACTTTAATCCTTTGTCAGTAGCGTTTTTGCGATATGATCCAGTGTTTCCATGATCTCTGCGGAAAACCAGTATGCTTTCCCGTTCAGCCAGCCATAATACTCGGTGCATCCGTCTTTTATGCGTTGTTTAAGACTATTAGGATTCGAAGCAAGGCTGTCCATCGTAAAGCCTATGGTTAATTCGTCCCCAACTCTAACTTTATACCCCGGTCCCTCATCTATTATCTCCATGGGGCTCACCTTTTGATTCTCGGGGTTCCATCCTTTAAAAGCCTTTGCCAATTGTTGCTTCAGCTGAGAATCAAGTTTAATGGTAAAAGAAGGAACAGTCTCGAAAATAACAGCCTCGTTAGCGGATATCCTGTCCGCAATCGAAACCGAAGGCTCAGCAACTATTGTCTCGTCGGGTATTGAACTTGGAGTACCGCTTTGCGTAGCTCCTAAGTCCGAAGGAGCATCCGTCACCTGAGTCCCGCGACCGCAGGATGTGGTGAAGATCACAATAAGAATTAAGATTATTCCCACCAAATGTTTCATAATCATTCACCTCCGGGATATATATCAAATAAATCGTTACGATTACAATCCTTATCGAAAGAAACGAAGAATCTGACTCCTCCCAAAAATACCAAGAACTTGTGAATCCGCGTAAAGCAAAGCCTGTTGTACGCTATACCCCGCTCCTATTGCCATGCAAAAATACTTAAGCATTTTGTTGTTAGGTAAGGTATAAACATCATCCAAATACCCTATAACGC
>JAGDCQ010000225.1 GCA_017958465.1 Lachnospiraceae bacterium | reverse complement strand
GCCTATGCCCTTTTCCTCAAGCCATTCGGTGATCTTCTTCTTTGCGTCAGCAACCTCAAGACCTGTAAGGAAGCCCGAGTTCACAAGTGTTCCGGTTGCCACGTCCGTAAACGCTGCTTCTTCAACGTTTCCGCCGGCCACAACCTCGATTATCGGAAGGCCGAACTTCTTGGCAAATTCCCAGTCTCTTTCGTCATGTCCGGGAACGGCCATGATAGCGCCTGTGCCGTAGGACATAAGGACATAGTCCGATGTCCAGATGGGGATCTCTTTTCCGTTTACGGGATCGATGGCGCGAAGACCTTTTATCTCAACGCCGGTCTTGTCTTTAGCAAGCTCGCTGCGCTCGAAATCCGACTTCTTTGCGGCTTCCTCGCGGTAAGCCATCACTTCGTCGTAGTTTTCGATCTTGTCTTTGTATTTCTCGATGTAAGGGTGCTCGGGGGAGATAACCATGTAGGTTACGCCAAACAGGGTATCCGGACGGGTGGTGTAAACCCTGAGGGTGTCCTCTGTTCCTGCAAGGGCGAAGTCAACTTCTGCGCCGGTGCTGCGTCCGATCCAGTTCTTCTGGGAAACCTTTACCTTCTCGATGTAATCCACACCGTCAAGGTCGTCGATAAGACGGTCTGCGTAGGCTGTGATCTTGAGCATCCACTGGCTCTTAACCTTGCGCACGACAGGGGAACCGCAGCGCTCGCAAACGCCGTTAACAACCTCTTCGTTTGCAAGGCCTACCTTACAGCCCGTGCACCAGTTGATGGGCATTTCGGACTTGTATGCAAGGCCCTTCTTGAAGAGCTTAAGGAATATCCACTGTGTCCACTTGTAGTAATTGGGGTCGGTGGTGTTGACCTCGCGATCCCAGTCGAAGGAGTATCCGAGATCGGAAAGCTGGCCTTTGAAGCGGGCAACGTTGTTCTTGGTAACGATCTTCGGATGGATGTGGTTCTTTATGGCGTAGTTCTCGGTGGGAAGGCCGAAAGCATCCCAGCCCATGGGGTAGAGAACGTTGTAGCCCTGCATCCTGCGCTTTCTTGCAATGATATCGAGCGCTGTGTAGGGGCGCGGATGACCTACGTGAAGACCCTGGCCCGAAGGATAGGGGAACTCCACGAGAGCGTAGAATTTTTTCTTGGTGTAGTCTGTGCCTGTGTGGAAGGCCTTTTCTTCCTGCCAGGTCTTTTGCCATTTCTTTTCAATAGATTTGGGATTATAAGTTTCCATACGCATTTCCTTGTCTAAATATATTTGTATCCGGGAAAGCGCGAATCCGTGCGTTTTCCCGGAGCTTTTACAATGCCTGTTCTGTTTAGCAGAGAGCCTTTATCTTAAGGTCTCCCCATTTAGTAAGATCGATGAATTCTGTTCCTACCTGGACCATCGGGCAGGATAGCTTCTGGCGGTTGATCATCACAACTTCGCCCACGAGCCCGTTGCTTAGGAGCACCGGAACGCCGATATACGCGTTTGCTATGTGCTCAAGGAACGGCAGCAGGTACTGGGTCTCAAACTTTGTGTAGCCGTCTTTCTCGAAGTTTGCCACGACCTCAAAGGGACTTATACTGTCGCGGTACTGGCGCTTTGCCGTCATTGCGTCGTAAACATCCGCAATGGCAAGGATCTTTGCAAAGGCGGGGATGCTGCCTGCGGTCAGGTGGTTGGGGTAGCCCGACCCGTCATTACGTTCGTGGTGCAATGATACACCATCAAGTACCCGCGGGTCAAGGTTTGAAAATTTTTTCATGATCTCGAGAC
Organism: Lachnospiraceae bacterium; assembly: GCA_017958465.1. Taxonomy (GTDB): domain Bacteria; phylum Bacillota; class Clostridia; order Lachnospirales; family Lachnospiraceae; genus SZUA-448. The sequence goes on along the minus strand of JAGDCQ010000225.1, from coordinate 1,841 downwards.
CGAAATCCGGGTGGCGTTTTATTATCTCAAACTCTTCGTCCGTAAGTTTTCCGGGCTTAGTCAGGATATTTGTAGGTATATTCAGTTTGCCGATGTCGTGCACAACGCCGGATAGGACAGGTTGGTTCAGCGTCTCGGCGTCAAGGTTTAGCCAGATCCCGATAGAATGGGCGATCAGAGCGACATTAAGGCAATGAACATAGATGGAATCGTCGAAGTCGCGCATACAGTGCAGAAGGTCGAAGATGTGGGTTGCGCTGTAGCTTGAATCAGTCAGGCGGTAGACCATATCCGTCAGCCTGTTCATATCGTATTTTGTGCAGGCAGGGTCGGAAATAGTCTGGAACTCGGCGCGCAGATCCAGCACCGTTGTACGGTAGTCGCGGCTGAAGTTTTTGAACTCGGCCGTGTTGCGGACTGTATTCCAGTGGCTCACAGAGGCCTTATCCACTGCTTTTGCCACGTTTTCGGGCACAAGACAGGGTACTTTGCCGATATTATACATTTTAAGCTTCAAAATGTGCTTTACGGAAAGGACGGTCTGTTTAGACATCAGCTCGGTCTTATCCGGCAACAGCACGTCGTCAACCACGATCATACCGGGTAAAAGCTGGTCTACCGTCAAGTAGAGAATGTTCATAAGTAACCTCACGTCTTGTGTATAATCATACAAAAGATTTATTGTGCATTTCTATACACGATAATCCATAAAAAAGTATAACGCAACAATAATCAAAAGACAAGTGTTCAATAAGCGGATTCAGTGGTTTTTTTGAGTTTTTTTGAAACCCTGGAGGATGGAAAGAAGGATATCAAAAACGTATTTGTTATCACGGACAACAATGGCTATGTGCTCCTTTGCGCGGCTAAGGCCGTGGAAAAGGTTGCGAACTATGCGGTTTCCTCCGGTCTTGCTCCGTAAAAACCCCTGTTCATCGTAGGTGAAGGAGTCGTCTATCATCATTACGATCTTGTCGAACTCCTTGCAGGTGGCGTCCTGTACCTCCACACATTCCGTCGCCATCAGGGCGGGAGCCGCCTCCTTGAAGACAAGGCCCGTGGAGGGCTGGGAAAGAGAAGAGTCGTATATATATACGGAACCGCTGTCTATATAGCTTTTGATAAGCTTTTCCGCCTCGCATCCGCTGCCAAAGACCACTGAAACGGAAGGGTACTCACGCCGCCTTGAAGGGCCGGCGGCATACATTACGCTCTTTATGAAGGAGGAAAGCTCGATATTCAGACGTATCCTGTTGGTGAGGCGGTACTCCGTGAAGCCTTCGGCGAGGCTCATATACATATAGCCGCTGTCCTCACGCTCCTTTGGGGAAATGGGCTCCTCAAGATCGTAGGAGAAAATAACGGGGACATCCCAGGTTTTCGCAAGATCAAGGATATAATCCACGTCTTCCTTCTTGGTCCTGTGCCCCTCATCCACAAAGATCGCGGAATAAGGCTTGATGCCCGCAAGCCGCTCTTTGTCCGCAAAATAGTAGAAGTCGATTCGTTTAAGACGCTCGTCCAGCTGCTCAAGCTCCTTTTCGTGAGCGCCCATATGGAAGACACAGACCTTGTCAAAGCGGGAAAGCTGCATTGCAATGTCGAAAAGGAGAATGGTCTTGCCTGTGCCCGGAAGACCGGTAAACCCTATGACGAGCAGCGCCTTCTGGCGTGCTTCCTTGTGTTCGCGGATCTTTTTGAGTATCTGGCGTTTAATATCGTTCTGCTGGTTTGTGAGGAAATACTCGCCGCGCAGGAAACGCGCGGGATCCGTCAGGGGCGAGATCAGATACCGGTCCTCTTTGAAAAGCAGCTCAATGTCGCCTGTATAGCAGTCTTTC
>JAGDCQ010000224.1 GCA_017958465.1 Lachnospiraceae bacterium | reverse complement strand
GTACTTTCTTTCGTAGCAAAGCCTGTCGCCTGTCTCAAAAAACAGCATAAAATCAGCTTTTTTAAGCGGAATGTATTCCACACTCCGCTTAAAGACATGTTCCCTATAAGTTTTTAGATACCGGTCAACCTTCATCTGAAGCCTTTTTACCCTTTATCGTCGCAAGAAGTTCATTGTATTTTTTCTCGTCGATCTTGTATTTTTTCATCAGCAGCACATAAGAGATCACAAGGACCACCACCGGGATAAGGCACATTCCGAGCCTTAAAGTCAGGCCCTGGCCACCGGTTATGGTAGTAAGGATGCCGTCAGCCGTTGTCCGCGCAACCTCAGGCTCAAGCTCCCCACGCCCTACGGTTGCCTCAAGTTCGCTTATCTCCTTTGTAACGGCGTAGATACCGCTTGCGATGAGGATAAGCGTGCAGATGCCCTGGTTCAGGCCGCTTGCAAGCTTAACACTGAAAGACCTTACGGCGGAGATAACACTGTCATGCCTCTCGTTGAACCGCACTTCATCATATTCGATGGTATTGTTTATCATTACGATGACCGCCAGGTTGTAGAGCCCCTGGAAGAAGAAGATCAAAAAGCCGATGGCGTTGAGCAGGATGAGGTTTTTCGGAAGGACATAGCCTATGCCCAGAAGCCCAAGGTACCCAAGCACCAGCGCACAGATGCAGACAGATATGATCTGCTTCCTTGAAAACTTTTTGCTCAAAGTCGAGTAAAGCGCCTGAGAGATAAGCATCCCAAGGCCGTACATCACAGTAAAGAGGGTGATCAGCTCACCGCTTTCCGAGTAACCGAACTCCACATAGAAGAAGTTCACGCCGAACATGATCAGCAGGTTGTTTGCGATATTGTAGAGGATCGAGGAGATCCCGGCAACAACAAGCTGGTCGTTCCTTGCAAAGATCCCGAACATCTGCCTTAACGAGATATGCTCCTGCGCCTTTGCCTCCGGGTTTTCACGCACGCCAAAGGCCGTGAGCATCTGGAAAGCTATAAATGCAAGGGCAACAATAAGCGCCACAGTCCTGTAGGCCACAACAGCGTTTCCGGCGATAACGATAGGCACTATACCCGCAACAGAGAACTGTCCGATGCAGATGAAAACGCTCATCACCGTAACAAGAGAATCCCTGACCTTGGGATCGGAACTGAGGCTGGGCAGAAGCCCCCAGTAAGCGATATCGTTCATAGTGTAGGTCATGCCCCAGCAAAGGTAGCCGGCCGCAAAGAAAGCGACATAACCCCAGCCTGTGGGCCTGATGGTGAAGAGCCCGATGATGACAAATGCATTGAGCAGGGAACCTATCAGGATCCACGGCTTGAACTTGCCGAATTTCATGTGCGAATTCTCGATTATGATGCCCATCAGCAGATCGTTCACTGCATCCCATACCATGCAAAGGATCATGATCACGCTGATGGTGGCATACTGAGCCGTTGAAAGGTTCATCGTGTACTGGACGTACAGGATCAGGTACATGCTGACAAGCGCATAAGCCGCATCCCTGCCTGTCGCTCCGATACAATAAGACCACTTAGTCCTCTTGTCCATTGTAAACCCCCGTTTTATTAATCTTTTTTCCCGTTTTTATGCTTCTTTGAAGCATTGTTTTTCTTGTTCACATGCTGTATGAGCTTGTTCACCCATTCCTTCTTCAGGACTCCGCCGCTCTGGCAAACTATAACATCCAGCGGCCCGTCCAATATGGTCTCGGTGAACATCCGGACTTCCGGATCCTTCTTGTTCTTTCCGAGATACATGATGTTTCCCACGCTCTTAAGCGCAAACCTCACAGCTTTTGCGCCCTTGGAATGCTGCGAGAGCTGGTTTATGGAATTGGAGAGGTTGAACTGTCCGGGCAAAACCCTTGTGTAATTGCTCAAAGGCCTGTTGTAGAGAGTTACAAACTCCTCTTCGCTCATAATGTGAGGCGGATAGACAAAGCCTGAAAAATCAAGTGCAGAAGCACTGTTTACGTTAACCTTTTCAGACAGCCTGATATCCCTTGAAGATGCGCCGACTGCGATCTCGTATTCTCCGTTAACGGTTTCAAACTTTCCGGAATAAACGTTGTAGATCCTGAAGGCATTATCATCAAGCCCGACTTCAAAGGATACTGTCTCTCCCGGAGCTATAATGCGCTTTTCAAAGCCCCTGAGCTCCTTTACGGCCCTTGCAAGCTTGCCCTGCTTGTTTACAACGTAAACCTGGGCAGCTTCCTTACCTGCCATTTTCCCGGTGTTCTTGATATTAAATCGTACTTTAACTTTTTCGTCAACTCCCGGTTTTCCAAGCACTTTCAGGTCACTGTATTCGAAAGTAGTATAAGAAAGGCCGTGTCCGAAGGGGAAAGCAACATCTATCCCAAGGCCGTCATAATACCTGTAGCCCACGAACATTCCTTCTGTGTAGCAGATATCCTCGCTGGAGGTAGAGAAGTTGCCGTAAGCCGGAGTATCGATGATACTGTAGGGGAAGGTTTCCGCAAGCTTACCGGAAGGGTTTGTTTCCCCGAACAAAAGGCTCTTGCATGCCTCCATCACACCTTCTCCGCAAAGGTACATATGAAGCACAGCCTTTGCAAAGGAAACAGGCGCAAGATCGTAAGGTGATCCCCCGAACGACACGAATATTAAATCCTTATTTAACTTTTTCAGCCTCTTCAGAAGTCTTACCTGATTCTCCGGCATATAGAGGTTTTCCCTGTCATACCCCTCGCCTTCGGAGATATCCGTCAGTCCGCCAAAGAAGATTACCGGTCCCTTTGCATCTTTGGCCAGGTTGTATGCCCTTTCCTCAAGAACGGCATTGATCTTGTTATGCCTTTGGTCGTAACCTCTCTCGTAACGGAACGGGATCGCGCTCTCCGAAAGAACATCCAGAAAGTTTTTAGAGGACAGGGTATTGATATGGCTGCTCCCGCCTCCCTGGATCCTCGGAACCGCAGCAAGGTCGCCTATAACCGTAAGCTCCATCCCCTTTTCCAAAGGCAGGATCCCTGTGTTCTTAAGAAGCACCGCGCACTCCTTTGCGGCTTCCACCGCTCTCTTGTGGTTCCTCTGAAGCAGAGCCTTCCTTGCATCTGCAGAAAGCGGACTGGCATGCTTTTCACCATACTTTTCAATAAGCGCCAGCACGCGGTCTGCCGCCCTTCTTATCTCCTCTTCCGAGATCTCGCCGGCCTCATATGCCTTTTCAAGCTCCTGAAGGTGGACTCCGCCGTTTCCGGGCATCTCAAGGTCCATCCCCGCCTTAACGCACGCGGCAAGGTCGAGGCAAGCGCCCCAATCCGAGATCACAGCCCCCTTAAAGCCCCACTTGTCCCTCAGGGTTTCCGTAAGGAGTTCCCTGTTTGCACAGGCGTAGTTTCCGTTCACACGGTTGTAGGAAGCCATCACAGTAGCGGGCTGCGCGCCCTTAACTGCGATCTCAAAGGCCCTGAGGTATATCTCGTTCAAGGTCCTTTCATCTACCTGGCTGTTTTCACGCATCCTGTAGCGTTCCTGATTGTTGCAGGCAAAATGCTTAAGGGAGGTGCCCACACCTTCCTTCTGGACAGCGTTTATAAAAGCGCATGCAAGCGTCCCCGCAAGGTAAGGATCCTCCGAATAATACTCGAAATTCCTGCCGCAGAGCGGTGACCTCTTTATATTCACACCGGGCCCGAGAAGTACAGAAACCCCCTCAGCCTTAGCCTCATCGGCTATCCCGTCGGCAACATTCGCAACAAGGTCACGGTCCCAGCTTGCAGCCAATGCGCTTGCGGTTGGAAAACACGTAGCCTCGCAGCTTGTGTTGTTTTTCCTGATCTTCTCGTTCTGTGCCCTCAGACCGTGAGGCCCGTCGGACATAAAAACAGTGTCCAGCCTGCCGTCAAGGCTGTCTGTGTGCCACATACCGCTGCCGGAAAGCAGCCTCATACAATCTTTTAATTCCATATCTGTCTCCGTTTCAGGGATCATCAAAGCAGGTTCCTCAGTTTCTTTATGCTGTCGTTCAGCATATCAAAGTCCACTTTACCGTCGCTTCCGAAGGCCGTGGCCTCGATAGTGTAATCCCCGTTATATCCTGCATTTTTAAGGTTTTCAAATACGCTCTTAAAATCTATCCTGCCGGCGCCTATAGGCAAGGTCCTGAGCCTTCCCCACTCCATATACCCGCCGTCGTAATCGTTCACATGAACGTGCTTTACAGGCCCCTGCCACAGCTCCTTGGCGTCCCCTTCAAAGGAAGTTTGAAGCTCGTTGTGGAAAGCAGCCATCTTAGTATCAAAGGTAAACGAAGCCTCCGGGAAAAGGCTGTGTATCTGCAAAAGGTGCTCCAAAGGGCTCTCCCCGCTGCAGACAACGTTCTCAAAAGTAACCGTAACTCCGTGCTCCCGCGCGATCGAGATCAGCTTTGGAACCGCAGCCAGCGCCCTTCCCATATGAGAATCCGAAACAGGACCGTTCCACAGGTGCAGCACGCAGATCTTTGCGCCTATCTTCTCAGCCATCATGCAATCGCCGTCAAAACGCGAAAGAGCAGTGGAAAGCCTGCCCTCGGCAATATCCTCGCCGATCCCTTTCTGGCAGTGGACCGTGGGGAAATCTATCCCTGTTGAGACCAGATAATCCACTATCTGCTGCCTCTCCTCCTGCCAGGTAGAGTACATCATAAACTCAAGCCCGTCGCAGCAAAGCTTCTTCCGGAAACCCTCTATAAGCTTGTAATCTCTTCCGTTTGGACGCCCTATGATCGCCCCGGTTGTAACCAAAACTTTTTTGCTCATTCGATCCCCTTGATGCCGGTGTCTTTATCTATAGTATACATGTTATACAGGAAAATAACATCCGTAACTTTTTCATTTTTAATGAAATCCGAGACCTTTTCCCTGTAGTACCTTGTGTCGAACACGTAAACCTTCGCGTAATGCTCGCAGAGGAACGGCACAAGGCAGTTTGCGTAGCTGTCCTTCACTATCGCAAGGGTCCTGTCCGTCGAAGCATTCGCGTTTGTTATCTCCACAAAGGAGTTCTGGTTGTTCAGGAAATACGAGTATTTATCCTTTTTCTCAAGATACTCCTCAGCGTAGAGCGTGTCCGTCTCAACCTTCTTATCCGGGTAGGACACGGTAAGCTTAAGCCTGTCGCTCTTGAAAGCCACTATGTCGTCCGGCTTTGCAAGCAGATCGTTGACCTTTGAATAAAAGCTCCCCTTAAAGTCGGTGCTCACAGTCTCTTCCTTAAAGGCCGACCTTTCGAGCGGCTCTAAGCCAAGCCTTTTGCAAAGCTCCGTATATGCGGCAAAAGCCCCTGCGGTGGTCCAGTGGTGATCTAGCTTGTAAAAGACCTGATCCCGGTCCCCCGCCCTTACAAGAGCATCGGTAACATCTAAGAACAAGCTGTCCCCGGCGGTTTCGCCTGCCTTAACAAGGGCCTTTATCTTTTCTATATCCTCCGCCTGGGAGGCGTTCTTTGCGGTTGCCGGAAGCCTGTAGGATTCAACGGAGACCGCAGTCGGCACCAGCACAGCCACAAACTCCGAGCCCTGTTCCTTTGCTGCCGCCGCAAGGCGCGAAATGGCACCTGCGATCCTGTCCGCGTTTTCAAGAGGCTTGTACTCCTCTATATAGTACCCGTCCCCGCACATATATATATCGTTTATGCGGTTCCTGCCCGTAGCCCGCTCGTAGTAGGTCTTGACAGTCATAAAAACGTCACGGAAAGCAAAGTGATCCGAAACGTAGGTCTCAACATCACTCATAAAGGAGCCGTCTTTTATATTTTCAAAGCTGAATTCCGGACACTCCTCCAGGTATCTGTTCTCATTCTCGGAATAATCCTTTTTGGGCAGGATCACCGTCAGCAGCCCAAGGATCGCGGTAAGAGCGGCAATAAAGCCAACCAGGATCCCCTTTTGCATCTTTGTCATAACTTGCTCCCAAGCCACCAAGTCAGGTGGCGATCAAATATCAGAATCTGAAATACAGGAAAGGGTTGTAGGTATCTGCTACCATATAGGACGCAGCCACAACGAACAAAAGCCCCACAACGCAGGCATAGACCGTCCCAAGCACCTTTCTTGTGCCGGCCTTTAAGCCTTCGAACCGGCTTTTAAGCGCCGGGAAGACAGGCAGGCTCACAATAGCGGATGCCGCCAGCACAAAGCCGTAATTCTGCAGGTAGAAAAGCGCGTTTCCCGCAGCCGGAGCGGCATTTATCCCAAACATCGCTCCAAGGTAAGCGGAAAGCCGTCCGAAATCCTCTATCGCAAAGACCGTAAAGCCCACCACCACTATGAACAGCAGGTAAAGGTGGCGCAGGAGCTTTGGCGCCTTCTCAAGGTATTTCCCGTAAACAAACTTCTCAAGGCAGAGCAGCACGCCATAGTATACGCCCCAGATCACATAGTTCCAGGATGCGCCGTGCCAGAGCCCTGTCAGCGTCCAGACAATGGCAAGGTTCAGGATCTGCCGCGGGACGCCGCGCCTATTGCCTCCAAGCGGGATATATACATAATCCCTGAACCAGGAGGAAAGGGAAATGTGCCACTTCCGCCAGAAATCCGTTACGGAATCGGCCGAAAGCGGGTATTTGAAGTTTTCGTTGAAGTTGAAACCAAGGATCTGTCCGAGGCCTATGGCCATATCGCTGTAGGCCGAGAAATCAAGATAAAGCTGGAGCGTGAAGGTTACGGCGCCAACCCAGGCAAAGCCTGTTGAAAGCGAAGCCGCAGCCTTTGCCTCATCCCAGAGCATCCCAAGCCTGTTGGCCAGAAGCACCTTCTTCAAAAGCCCGTAAATAAAGCGAAGCCCGCCATCCACCGCTTTGTCCCAGGTGATGACGCGCCTGTGCAGCTCCTGTTTCACGGTCTTGTAGCGTACGATCGGGCCTGCGATGAGCTGCGGGAACATTGACACATACATCAGGTATTCCCCGTAGTTTCTCTCAACCTCCACCTCACGCTTGTAAAGATCGATGGTGTAGCTCATGGTCTGGAAAGTGAAAAAGCTTATGCCGATAGGGAGCGCGATCTTTCTGAAAAACGCATTGGAAGGTATGAGCATCCCGAAGTTTCCGGCAATAAAGCCCGCATATTTGAAGAAGGCCAGACAGGAAAGGTCGATAACGACAGAAAGGATCAGGAAGACTTTCCGGCGCCCGGGCCTTGCGTCGTTTTTGGCCATAAGGAGCCCAAGACAATAATCCGAGAAAGTCATCCCCAGCATGAGGAAAACGTACACAGGTTCCCCCCAGGCATAGAAAACAAGGCTGAACACAAGCAGGACCCAGTTCCTGCACTTTTGCGGCAGCCCAAAATACAGTCCCAAAAACAGGACAAAATAGAAAAATAGAAAAAACAAACTGCTAAAAACCATAATGATTATCAGATCATCTCAGCCGCGATCTTCTTAAGGGCGTTTACTTCTGAAGACATAAGCAGGTAAACGTATCTGCCCTTTGCCACAACTATGCCTTTTTCGGCGATCTTGCCCTGGTCGGGCATATAGCCGTTGAGAAGAGTTGCCTGCTCTTTAACAAATTTCTCGAGCTTTTCCTTTACGGCGTCAACATCTTTGGCATCCTTAACCTTTATAAGCATGATGTTTTCCGCAAAGAGAACATCTTCTGCCTTCATGTAGAGGTACTCCTCAAAGGTATCAAGGTCAAAGCCGAAATCCCTGATGATGATGGAATCGTCCATCTTCAGCATTTCCGTGGGGAACTTGACCTCTTTTGCCATTCTTTCGTAAACATCGGCCACCGGGACCTCAGGCTTGCTCCCGCAGGCGCAAAGGCCAAGGACCATAGCCGCAACCAATATTAAAAGTATCGTTCTCTTCATTTCGCACCGTCCTCGTAGTATTCCTTCCTGAGCTCTTCCCTTGCCAGCTTCTCCATAGCCTCATCCCAGAAAACGTACCCTGCCTTTGAGAAGTGGACGTTTGTACCGTCCGAGTATTCAAGGAGCAGGTCGTAGTTCTCGTCCCTGAGCTTTGAAGCCACATCCACGTATGTCCAGCCGTTCTCCCGGCACATGGTCACAAGCTTCTCGTTGGCCTCTTTGATCTTTTCGTTCGTAAGGCCGCCTGTGGTGCTCTGTTTATCCTTGCGCATGGAAGTGATGCTAAGGATATATATCTTCGTCTCAAAGCCCGTAGCCTTGATCTTTTCGATGAGCGCCTTATAGTTATCAAGGAACCCGTCAACACCCGTGATCCCGATATCGTTGAGGCCAAAGAACATAAACACCCTGTGCTTTCCAAGCGCCGGTATCACGTTCCAGAGGTTGCAGGGCTCGCCGTTATATTTGGGAACCATTGCAGTTTCCGCCTCTGTGAGGGTCGAAGCGTCCTTAAGGGCAAGGCGGCAGGAATAGCTGTTGACCGCATACCAGTTGTTGGCGTTATATTTCCCGAAAATATCGGGATGTACGTAGGAATTGCCTCTCCACATATAGAAGTTCATGCAGGAATCCCCGCAATAAACAGCATCCGCAAAGAAATCCAGCGGGTTGAACTCGCTAAGATCCTTTTCGGGCTTCGGAGTGGGTGTGGGCCCTTCCGTGGGTGCCTCAGTAGGCGCTTCTGTGGGCGCTTCCGTAGGTACTTCTGTGGGTGCCTGGGTCGGAGCCTCAGAAGGCTTTTCGTTCCCCATGGGCGTAGGTGATATCACTGTCCCCGTTTCTCCGCATGCACTGAGGGCGAAAGCGGCTGATACAGCGACTAAAAGCATTAAAAACCTGTGTTTCATGATAGTGTTCCAAACTCCTGTTACAAAAATTACCCCTATAATTATTCCTCCGAATATAGTAGCAAATATCCCCCGTTAATTCAATAACTTTTTAAAACCTATTCCTTTCCTTGAAACCCCGTGTTTTTTTTGCTACAATACACAAAAAGGAGGCCGGACATGGAACGTATAATCAACAGCTTACTTGAAACAGATATGTATAAATTCTCGATGGGACAGGCCATCTACCACCAGTTCAGCGACTACAAGACCACTTGGAGCTTCCGCTGCCGCAACACCGACGTGCGCTTTACCCCCGAAATGGTAAAGGAGATCGACCGTCAGGTGCGGCTTTACTGCGATCTTATGTTCAACGAGGACGAGCTTGAATACCTTAACAACATCAAGTGGATAAAGGGATCCTACGTGGATTTCCTGCGCCTGTGGCACCCCCGCTACGAGGACTTCACCATCAGCGAAGACGCGGACTGCGGCCTTAAGATCGAGACGCGCGGGACATGGCTCAACACAAGCATGTACGAGATCCCGCTCCTTGCCATCGTAAACGAAGTGTATTTCAGGATGAGCGGCGACTACCCTTCCCTTCTTGCTTCCTTCAAGGAGCGCCTCGACGCAAAGATCCAAAAGCTCGTTTCAGGCGAGCTCAACATAGGCAATTTCAGCGAGTTTGGCCTTCGCCGCAGGCTTTCCGGTGAGGCCCAGGAGATCGCGGTCGTAAAGATCACAGAAGCGAACCCTTCCTACAAGGAATCCCACTGTGTCGGCACTTCCAACGTATATCTTGCAAAGAAATATAACCTCATGCCTTCAGGCACCATGGCCCACGAATGGATAATGTGCGTGGGGCAGGGCAACCACAAGCATAATCCCGCTTATTCAAACTGGTACGCGCTGGATGCCTGGGTAAAGGAGTACGGCGTCCTCAACGGTATCGCCCTCACGGATACTATCACAACAGACTGCTTTCTGCGTGACTTTAAGCTCACTTTTGCCACCCTCTTCAGCGGCGTCCGCCACGACAGCGGTGACCCTGTAGAATGGGGAGAAAAGCTCCTTAAGCACTACGAAGCGCTTGGGATCGACGCAAAGACAAAAACGCTGCTCTTCAGCGACAGCCTCGATTTCGAGCGTGCCTCCATGCTTTATGAGCACTTTAAGGGCAGGGCAAAGGTGGCCTTCGGAATAGGCACCTATATTTCAAACGACACCTACATGGAGCCCCTCAACATCGTTATGAAGACCACAGCCTGCAACGCCATGGATGTGGCAAAGATATCGGATGTGGCCGGCAAGGGCATGTGCAATAACGAACAGTACGTACACTACCTCAACCGCTGTATACAGTGGAGAATGAACAACCAGGTTGACTGATCATGAGAATAGTTTTGTTATT
>JAGDCQ010000223.1 GCA_017958465.1 Lachnospiraceae bacterium | reverse complement strand
CTGTCATGTGAAGGCACAGGTGTCCCGTCCACCAGCCGTTTCCAGCGCTTGGTGGTATAATAGAACATCATTCCGATCATTCCGCATACAAAGCTGAGAGATATCCCGGCCATACACCAGGTCCCAAGACCCGCTGCGTTCAAAATGAAGGCGGCGGGTATTCTTATACCCCAAAGGACCGCAATATTTATGATCGTAGGGTAAACTATATCCCCGACTCCGTGAACATAATTGATTATACCGTTAAACACGGCATAACACCAGTAAAACGGCAGTACCACGCGCACATAGCGCACGGCGTAATCCACTATCACTTCGTTATCGTTGAACAGATATGCGATCTGCCTTGCAAGCAGGCAGACGATCGCGCCCGCAACAAGGTTGATGAGCCCTGAAAACAGCGGGATCCTGAGGCTTCCGCGTTTAAGGCGCTCTAAGTCTCTTGCACCATAGTTTTGCCCGGAATACGTCATAGCAGCCTGCGAGAACGCGGTAGTGCCGATGATCGCCATACCCGTGATCTTTGTTGCAACTGTCGTAGCCGCAGCAAAAGAATCGCCCTGCATATTAATCACTGTCTGCATCAAAAGATGCCCTACAGAATAAATAGAGGTATTGAAACCGAGCGGAAAGCCGATCTTCATTTCTCCGATGAGGAGCTGTTTGTCTATCTTTCTGATGAGCGGTGAATAATCGACCTTCTTGTATACGACCTTCAGATATACCATGCTCGAAAACCAGCTCACAAACTGTGCGATAACGGTGGCGATCGCAACACCTGTCACACCCATTCCGAAAACTATGGTGAACAAAAGGTCCAGACCTACGTTTAATATGCTCGAGATGATCAGGAACACAAGCGAAGAAATACTGTCCCCGAGGCCTCTTAATATCCCGGCATTCATGTTATAGCCCATCTGGGCCACAGTTCCGAGGAATATGATGCGGATATAAGCAAGAGCGTAATCGTAGGCGCTCTGCGGGGTTTGCATAAGTGTTAAGAGCGCAGGCGAAACAAGGAACCCAATAAAGGTCAGAGGGATCGCAACAACGTACAGAAACGTGGTAGCGGTGCTGACCACGCGTTTAACGCGTTCATCGTCGTGCTGGCCCGCTGCCTGGGAGACAAGGATCGAAACACCTGATCCGAGGCCAAGAAAAATGCAGAGCACTATCTCCACGGGCTGCGAGCTTGTGCCGATGGCGGCCAAAGCCGCATCATCGCAGAAGTTGCCCACTACCCATGTGTCGGCAAGACCATAGAGCATCTGCAAAATGTTCGCGAACACTACAGGGATCGCAAACCTAAGTATAAGGGGCATCATGTGCCCTTTTGTCATATCAATGTTTGTTTTCTTCATGCAATATCATTCAATGATCACAAAGTTTGTGCCGCTGCCTGCGATGGTGATATGGCAACCTACGGGATAGAGCGCATCCGCAGCGGGGTTTTTAGATTCGATAAGTATGCATTGCTCTCTTCCGTCGATCGTTGCAAGGACCTTTACAGAACAGGTAGTCCTTAACCTGGCATCATCGCCGGAACCGCGTTCTTCGGAATATTTGCTGTGGCCTATAACCTCCGCATCATAATGCGGCGCGGAGTATCTTGCACCGTTATAGGCTGAGGACTTTTTAAGTATTGAAACAATACCGACGACACCGACCACGCCCATCCCGACCGGCATCAAACCCATAAGGCCTGCATCAGCGAAGAATGCTACCGACATCGCAATGCAGATCCCGGTCCAGACAACAAGAAATACAACACCGCCAACGGTGTTCGCAACACCGCCGTTATCCGGGTCCGCTGTGGAAATGATGTCGACCTTTCTGGAATCTCCGGGGTTTTGCTTCTCGTCGTTATAATAATAAACATTCTGCGTATTGATATTATAAATATCCTGCGTTTCATCACTCTCGGTATAGGTCCTGCTGTGGACCACCGTCGTTCCGCAGTACGGGCACACCTTGTAATCCGGCTGGATCACGGCCCCGCAGTTAGGGCAGTTGTCATAATAGTTTTCTGTAACGCTTCTTTTCATGAAGAACTCCTCCGCTCGATACGCCATCATTATATTAAGTGTAACCCCGGATTGTCAATGAAAGTTGCGCCAAAACAATAAAAAAGGTATTGTATTATTATTTGCGATATGTTACAATGCACTTTGTTCGTTAAAGAACTTTGGAGCTGTATCGAAGTGGTCATAACGGCCCTGACTCGAAATCAGGTAGCCCGCAAGGGCTCGTGGGTTCGAATCCCACCGGCTCCGTTTGAAAATCCCGCGGTTTCCCGCGGGATTTTTTTATCTTGCAAGTTCCCAATAGAGCCCGCGTTTTGCCATAAGCTCTTCGTGCGTGCCCTGCTCGGCAATGTTTTTATTGCTGATATAAAGGATCCTGTCGGCATTCCTGATGGTTGAAAGCCTGTGAGCCACTATGAACGCTGTCCTGTCCTTCAAAAGGACATCAAGCATCTCCTTTATCAGCATCTCCGTCTCTGTATCTATGGCGCTCGTCGCCTCGTCAAGCACTACAACAGAAGGGTCCTTTAAGATTATCCTTGCAAAGCTTATCAGCTGCTTTTCACCGGCTGAAAGCCCTTCGCCGCGCTCCTCCAGCTCATGGTAGTACCCGCCGTCGAACTTGGCGATGAACTTGTCGCCGTATATCTTCTTCGCAGCTTCTATGCACTCCTCATCAGTGGCATCAAGCTTGCCGTAACGGATATTGTCGATTATGGTCCCTTTGAAGATGAACGGATCCTGCATAAGGACGCCCACCTCGGTACGCAGCGACCGAAGAGTCACATCCCTTACATCCTTCCCGTCTATCTTCACGCTGCCTTCCTGCACATCATAAAACCTTGTGAGCATATTGATGACAGTAGTCTTTCCGGCGCCGGTAGGGCCAACAAGGGCTATAGTCTCCCCGGGCTTTACGCTCAGGTTGAAATGTTCGAGGATATTCACGCCCGGTTCATACGCAAAGGTCACATCCTCGAAGTCCACGCGCCCTTCAACGTCCTTCAGCACTGTGGCATCCGGCTTATCCTTTATCGTCACTGGATAGTCGATCGTATCAAATACCTGCTCGAGGTTTGAACTCACCTGCGCAAGATCCTGTATGATCGAGGCTATCTGGCTGATAGGCCCCGAGAAATTGCTCATATAGCTTGTAAAAGTGATGACCGTACCTGCTGTTATGATCGCATCCCCGCCAAGGATCATGGAAAGCGCGACACAGTAGATAGCAAGTGTTCCAAAGTGCCAGAATCCCTGGACTATCGGGTGGTTGAGCCTGGTGCGGTAAACAATCTTCAGCCACTGCTTTACGCTGGCCATATGCACTTCTTCGTAGGTCTTCTCGTTCAGCTCGATCCTGTTGTAGTTCTTTACTATCTGCTCACCCATTATGGACTCCACAAGGAAAGCCGTACGGTTCGAGACCTTTGCCCTGTGTGTGCCAAACTGCTTCCTGATGGAATAACGCAGCAGGAAGACCAGCACCATCATAGGGATAACGGTGATAAAGACTATAAGCGTCAAAAGCGGGCTTAAAACCAGCATGAACACGGTAACTACGATGATCTTCATGATATAGATGGAGAACATCATCACGTAGTCCGAGAAGAAGGTGGAAAGACCGTTGATATATTCTGTTACCCTTACGACTATCTTTCCGTCAGGGCGGTTGTCAAAGTACTCAAAAGGCAGTTTTTGCAGCTGCTCAAAGATGTCACGGCGGATGGACGCTATGATCCTGTTGCCGGTCCGTCCAAGTACCCTTGTCTGTACGAAAGTAGAGACGATCTCAACTATCGAAAGGAAGATAAGGCTTGCCGCAACGAGTACCAAAAGCTTGTGATCGCGGTTTGGCACCACAACATCCACTATTGTCTTAAGGAGCATAGGCGGAAGGAGCGAAACCACAGAGGTTACCACCATCAGCACTCCCATGAGCAGAAATACCTTTTTATGCGGGAGCACATAGCGCAGGGTGCGCCCGATCTGCTTCATGTCTATCTTTCTTTCGATGACTTCATCCTGGAAATAGGTGTTTCTCTTAGCCATTGTCCACCGCCTCCATTCTCGAAGCCGCGGAATCGTAATCCGCAAGGGCGTTCTGCTGCTCGACCTGCACATTGTAAACATGCGCAAACCTGCCGTTAAGCGCCATCAGCTCGTCAAAAGTGCCGCGCTCCACTATCTCACCGTCGTCAAGATACAGTATCTCGTCGCAGTTCTTTACGGAGGAAAGCCTGTGTGCGGTGATGATCACCGTCTTATCCGTGAAATCCTCATAAATGACCTTTAACAAACGCCTCTCGGTCTCGACGTCAAGCGCGCTCGTTGAGTCGTCAAGTACAAGCACCGGCGCGTTTTTAAGGAACGCACGGGCAACAGAAACACGCTGTTTCTGACCGCCGGATATACCAAGTCCTCTCTCGCCGATGATGGTCCTGTAACCCTCGGAAAGCCCCTGGATAAAGCCGTGTGCCTGGGCCTTTGTCGCTGCCCTCACCACCATGTTTTCCTCTATATCCGGGTTTGAATAAGCTATATTTGAATCCACGGTGTTTGAGAACAGGAAAACATCCTGGAACACGTAGGAATACATATCTCTCAGGCTCTTTAACGAGTATTCCTTTATATCTTTTCCGTCTATAAGGATCTCGCCGCCGGTAACGTCCCTGGTCCTCACAAGGAACTTTATGAGCACACTCTTTCCGCTGCCCGTGGGCCCAACGATCCCGAGCTTCTTTCCGTAGGGGATGCTGACATTAATGTCTTTCAGTATCTTCTGCTCGCCTATTGTCAGGGAAACGTTCTTCATCTCGATATCTGGCGTGTAGGAAGCAAGCTGGGTCTCAGCATTGTCGGGCACTTTGCTCTCGCAGTCCATAAACCGCTTAAGTTCATAGCCGGCCACTGTCTGACGCTGCATATTGAAGATGTGGTTGTTGATGCTGGCGATCTGGTTCATGACCATCATAACGTAAGAAGCGGACGCCAGGATATCACCCACCGACATATCCCCGCGGATCGCCACAAACCCGCCTATCACAAGGGTTCCGACGTAAGCCGTTTGCTTGAGGATATTGAGGGTCGCATCAAACTTCGATGAAAGCTTGATCTGGTTGATGTTCTTATCGAAGAAAGCCTCATTTACCTTGTCAAACTTGTCAAGCTCCGCCTTTTCATTCGTAAAGGAACGGATAATACGCACAGCCGCTATGTTTTCCTGCACCGTGAGGTTCATATTGCTGCTGGCCTTACGGATCTCCTGGAAGTTTTCCTTCGCCCGCTTCCTGAAATTCATGACAGTAGCGGCGATGAGCGGCATAAGGATTATGGGGATGACGATGAACCAGATGTTGATCCCGGAAAGGAAGAACACCGCCGTCGCAAGTATAAAGAGACTGTCGCCAAAGTACGGTATCCTGTGGGCAAAAAGCTCCTTGTACATGATAGTATCGCTGTTCAGGATCTGGAGCAGCTCGCCGGAGTTGTAGTCCGATATAGTCTGGGAATCGAGCTCCATCAGCTTGTGGTAAGTCGCGTAACGCAGCTTGGTCTCAAGCTCCAGCCCCACCAGCTCCTGAAGGATATCCCTTATATAGATCAGGATCAGCCTTGCCGCAACAAATATCGTATAGGTTATGGCGATAGTGATAAAAAGGCGCATGGAATGAACCTCACCGTATTTCCCGGTGAGGAGGAAATGGAAGATCCCGCCGCTAGACTCCTTAACTTCGCTGTCCCTGATAACGAAATCCACAAGGATACCTGTTATGAGGGGCAGGAAAAGGTCGCCAAGGATTCCGGTGAAACTTATGATCTCCGAGACTATGATCTTCCAAACAGAGCCCTTAAGGTACTTAAGGCCAAATCTGATAGTGTCCATGGTTTTCTCCCTGCATCTATGCAAGTTCCGCCCCTGACGGGCATTGTTTCAAAGCTGTTCCTTCTTCACCAGCATTTCTTCCGGAAGGTGCTTCATTATGGTTTTTTCCAAAAGTGCTGTATCCACCGGTTTCAAAAGACACCCGTTAAAGCCCTTTGAAACGTAAAAGTTCTCTGTCTGAGCGGCGTTTGCCGTGAGAGCATAAACAGGCAGGTCGGGGTGTGTCTCACGGATCCGCTGTACCGTTTCAACGCCGTCCATCCCGGGCATCAGATAATCCAGCAGGACTATGTCGAAGTTGCCGTACCTGATCTTTTCAAGGCACTCCTCGCCGCTTCCGGCTGTGGTAACGAACATCTTGGTCTCACGAAGGAGGTTCTTGATGACCGTAAGGTTCATCGGACTGTCGTCAACCACCAGCACATCCGCATCCGGTGCTATAAACTGCGGCACATACGGGCCGTGTATTATATCGTCGATGCTCTCTGTAAATTCACGGATCTCTTTTCCGTCCACTATCTTCTGTTCAACCGTGAAGAAAAACTCCGAGCCCTCTCCGTAAGTGCTCTCGCAGCGTAAGGTTCCGCCCATAAGTTCCGCATAACGGCGGGAAATATCGAGCCCGAGCCCTGTTCCCTGAACGCCGTTGTTTTTCTCCTCATCAAGCCTTTCGTAGGCATAGAACAGCCTTTCCATATCCTCCTGCTTGATCCCGATGCCGGAATCCTTAACGGAAAACTCAAGAGAACAAGTCTCATCTGTTTTTGAGATCACATTGACAGTAAGCGTTATCCCGCCATACTCCGTATACTTCACGGCATTTGTAAGAAGGTTCAGGAGTATCTGCTTTATCTTCCCGGCATCGCCGAAAAGACGGGTCGGAAGCTCCGGCGCGACCTTAACGAGAAAGCTGAGCTTCTTATCGTCGCTCCGTACACGGATCATCTTAACAACAGAACGCAGGAACTCCTCTGTATCGTAATCCTGCTCCACAAGGGTTGCTTTCCCCGCTTCCACCTTCGACATGTCAAGAAGGTTGTTTATCATATCGAGAAGAGAACCCGAGGCTTCCTTTATATCCGTTGCATACCCTGCTATGGACTGGCAATAGGCCTTCGGAACGCCCTCGGTGCTTTCCCTGAGGATCATCTCGTCCATACCTATGATGGTGTTCACAGGAGTCCTTATCTCGTGGGAGATGTTAGCAAAGAACCTGGTCTTCGCTCCGTTTGCCCGTTCTGCTTCCTCTTTTGCGAGCCGCACCTGTTCAAGCTGCTTGCGTACAAAGGAACCCGACGTTATCCTCCAGACCACAAGCCCTATAATGCCTGCAACAAGGGCGACAAACAGCACCCTTACCACCACAAGCTCGCCAAACTTCGGCCTTTTATAAATGTTATAGGTTTTTTCCTGGAAGACCGTGCCCTTTGCGGGATCCACCACCTGAACATAGAGCACATATGAACCGTACTTCAGACCGGTATATTCAAGCGATGTCAGCTTGTTTTGCGGAGCTGTTATTCCCTCCTTCTCCTTCCCCTCAAGAAAGATACTTATCGTAGGGTTGGAAAGCGAGTAATCCAGCACCTTCGGTATAAACTGGATACGTCCGGAGTCTGAAGGCAGCTCGTAGGTCCCGTCCTCACCCGGAAGGATCCTCGTATTATTGCTGATAACGGATCCGATACCAAAAACAAGCTCTGCCGACGGTACCGAAAACTCGTTTAAGTTTACACTGCATACCCCGTTCCGCTCGGCAATATAAAGCTCTCCGTCCGGAAGGAATGCGCTGTAGGAATTGGCTGTCGGGATACCCGGAAGACCGTTTGCTGTGTTGTAAAGGGTATAATCGTCCACCTTGTCTATCAGCATGGAATTTGCGCGGACGCAGTAAACCCCGAGGGACGACAAAATCCAGAGCTTATCGTTGCCGTCAAGGAAAATATCGAAATTGTTGTTATACGGGAAAGACGTTACATTAACGATAACGCCTATCTTCATATATTCGATCGAATTTGATGTTATGATCCAGAAAACATTGTGGCTGTTGTCCCATCTCATACGCAGGATAACGTCGCTTGTAAGGCCTTCCGACCTTCCGTACTTCTTCACTCCGTCATCACCGAGCCTGTAGATGCCGCCGCCGTCTGTTCCTGCGTAAATATACTTTTCATTGCCCTTTGCGACAGTGAGGACTACGGTGTTGTCCATCCCTTCCGCGCTTCCAAAGCTTTTTGTGATCACTCCGTCGTTCAGGATGTTGACGCCGCCGTTCGACCCCACCACAAGGGATCCGTCGTCTGTCACAACAGCGCACCTTACAGAGTTGCTAAGAAGACCGTCATTCTCCGTAACGTTTGATATGACCCCGTCCTTTGAGTAGCGCACAAGGCCTTTATCGCTGTTATAAGTGCAAAGCCACAGGTTATCGTCGTTATCGCACACTATGCACCTGATCCTTGTATCCGCAAGGTACTCCGTGAGCTCGTTCTCAACTTGTGTTTCCTTATCGTCCAGGATCTGAAGGCCGCTGTCTGTCCCGATGTATAAGGATCCGCTCCTTACACAGGTAGTGTTCACCACCATTTTTTCAAGGCCGGTGATCCGGGAAACATCGCGGAAATCGCAGCTTACCACCTTTGCAACACCCTGCCTTGACGAAGTAAACCAAAGGTTGCCCTGGTAGTCTTCAGTCATGCTCTCAAGGGAATTGTCCAGGGGAAGCTTGTCCAGGACGTGTATATGACCGTTTTTATCAAGATATCCCGCTTTTGTGAGGGAAAGCACCCACACTCTCCCGCAGGCATAGGTAATGAACTCTGCGCTCTCAAGAGGCGCTATCGATATCTTTTCAAAGGCAGAGGCAGGAGCTCCGAGGATACCGTAAAAAAGCTCTCCCGTGGCAAACCCGAGGTATACTTTCCCCTGGTTTTCGGGATCCGCATAAACCGCGGTGACAACGCCGCCAAGATCACTTGCGTTTACAATGACTGCAAGGTTCCCTTGTGTGATCGAGAAAACAGACCCATTCCTTGTCACACCGTATATGTTTCCGTGGCTGTCGCTGTTAAGCTCAGTAATATACTGCCCCGTGATCCCTTCGGCTTCAAACACGCTAACCTCCAGGTTTTCACTGATCACGGCAACACCGTTTGAGGTGCCGGCATAAACAGTCCCGTGGTTATCCTCGCCAAAGCCTCTCACCTGGGACGCAGGAAGGCCGTCTTTGTAGGTGAGCTGTGTTTCGTATCCGTCCTGCCCTATAACAACGATACCATTGTCGTTTGTTCCGACCCACACCCTTCCCTTCGAATCTTCAAAGAGAATACGCCCGTTTGAAAGACCGTGGGAAGAATCCAGGCGTTCAAAGGAGGTCCCGTTGCACTTAAGGATCCCGCCGTAGCCGCCAAGCCAGATATAGCCGTCTGACGCAGACAGCACACAGTTTGCGTCGGATGTGGGAAGCCCGTTGTCCGCATCATAAAGGACAGTTGTATAACCCACGCCCTCAAGCTGCCCTGTGGCGGCATAACCGCCTCCGTTCTTTCCGAAGACATCGCCCGCAGCCTTTGCCTGCAGTGCAGCCGGCGATTTGGCGCTCATCAGCGCCTGCACCGGGATCAGCAGCAGTATCAGCAGCAGTGCAGCGGTTATTCTGTTTTTTACAGAAGCTTTACGCATAATGATCTCCATGATATCTCTTTAAGACTACCATTACCTCAGGAAGTGCGTCCATAAATACTTCCACACATTTCGGGTCAAACTGTGTACCCGAACCCTCGCGGATTATCTGAAGAGCCTTTTCAACAGGGAAAGCCGGCTTATAAACACGCGGGGAGACAAGAGCATCGAAAACGTCCGCAACAGCCATTATCCTTGCAGAGAGCGGTATCACCTCGCCTGCAAGGCCCTCCGGATATCCTTTCCCGTCCCAGCGCTCATGATGGTAAGCCGCCATATTCCTGGCTTCCTTAAGATAGTTCTCTCCGGAAAGAGTGCTTATCGCACGTTCCATGATTTTCTTTCCGGCAGTAGTATGTGTCTTCATGATCTCAAACTCTTCGTCCGTAAGCTTTCCGGGCTTGTTGAGCACGGTATCCGGGATATTGATCTTGCCTACATCATGCAGAGGTGCTGACATAAT
>JAGDCQ010000222.1 GCA_017958465.1 Lachnospiraceae bacterium | reverse complement strand
GCATTTTTCTCGCACTTCCGAGGATCTTAAGGAAAGACGGCGTTGAAAAGCTCTCAAAGTTTGAAGGAGTCTTAAGAAACCCTGCCGTAACGGGATATCTGCTCAGAAATCTCGATGCATATCTTATGATAGCCGATATTGCGGCAAGGGACGGCAAGGAGATAATCTTTGACTACAACCTTTATGTGTTCAACAAAGAGGCAAAGGAGTTTTACGGCTTTGGCGCAAGCGGGCTTACGGCACCCATAGAGCTTTCCGGAGAGGAGTGGAAGGAGCTTGGAGTATCGGAGCTTACGCTGCCTGTCTATGGCAGGCTCCCGCTTATGGTTACAGCCCACTGCCAGAACAGGATAGCAGGGAAATGCCTTAAAAACGCCGGCGATACAAAGGACCGGACGCCCATGATCCTGAAAGACAGGATGCAAAAGGAAATGCCGGTGCTTTCGCACTGTGCATATTGTTTTACTACGATCCACAACTCGGATACTTACACGCTTGCGGGGATGCTCGAAGAGGTGCGGAAGATGGCGCCGAAAGCTGTACGCCTTGATCTTACCGTTGAGAGCGGAAAGGAGACGGCTGCCGCCCTTAAGGCTTTTGAGGATGAATGGTTCGAAGAGAGGCTGCCGGGTAAGGAATTCCTTTACCGGAAGACCTGCGGCGCGTACAGGCGCGGTACTGAATAAATGCGCCTTTTACAAGACGTTAAAGAGTGGGAAATCACAAAAACCGGAGTAACGATTAATGTTCGATGAAAGAGCAAAGGCCATCGAAGGCCTTACAAACTACGAGATATTAAAAAACGAAGATCTTACGGATGTTTCAAGCCGCGGTATGCTGCTCCGCCACAAGAAGAGCGGCGCGCATGTGGCCCTTGTCATGAATGACGATAACAACAAGACCTTTTCGATAGGCTTCCGTACACCTGTCGAGGACAGCACAGGTGTGCCGCACATCATCGAGCACAGTGTGCTTTGCGGTTCCGATAAATATCCCGTAAAGGACCCTTTCCAGGAGCTTGTGAAGGGTTCCCTCAACACCTTCCTTAACGCCATGACTTACGGCGACAGGACCATCTATCCGGTCGCAAGCTGCAATGACAAGGATTTCAAGAACCTGATGGGCGTTTACATGGATGCTGTGTTCCACCCGCTGATCTATTCACGCCCGGAGATATTCCGCCAGGAAGGCATCCGTTTTGACATCGGCGAGAACGGGGAGCTTCTCTACAACGGCGTTGTTTACAACGAGATGAAGGGCGCCATGTCAAGCCCGGAGCGCGTGCTTTACGAGAGAAGCCTTGAAGGCCTTTTCTCGGACACCACATACGGCTTTAATTCAGGCGGTGAGCCTGAAGTGATCCGCACCCTCACGTATGACAAATTCCTGGCCTTCCACAAGAGGTATTACCACCCTTCAAACAGCTATATCGCGCTCTACGGTGATTTTGACGCGAAGGAACGCCTTGAGTGGATGGATGAGAACTATCTGTCGCAGTATGATGCCATCGATCCCGATTCCGAGATCAAAAAGCAGGATCCTGCGCGTTCAAACAGGGATATCGAGAGCGTTTACCCGCTCGGTGATAAGGAAGACGACAAGAATAAAGCATACTTTGCCATCAACTTTATCGTGGGAGATGAGACCACGGCCGTTGAGAACGCGGCGTCCGGCATCATCCTTGATACCCTTATCGGCAAGAACGGCGCACCCGTATGGCAGGCAGTGATGGAGAGCGGGATCTGCGAGGATTTCAGCTGCTGGATGGACACAGACCTTCGACAGCCCATTGTTTCAATGGAGGCAAAG
>JAGDCQ010000221.1 GCA_017958465.1 Lachnospiraceae bacterium | reverse complement strand
CAACTGTGGTGTGTATTCTGAAATAATTTGGCGCGTCCCCTGTTTGGCTGAGCAAATTAAAAAGGAGCATCTTAAACGGATGCTCCCTACTAATGCAGTTTTATTTGTTCTCTTCTGCTTTTACGATCTTTACAATGCGGCTGGTACCGAGTCTTTCAGCGCCCACTGCCATCATAGCCTTTGCGTCATCAATAGACGAGATGCCGCCTGCTGCCTTGACCTTAACATCTTTGCCTACGTTCTTGCGCATAAGCTCAACGTCTGCAACTGTTGCGCCGGCTTTGGAGAAACCGGTTGATGTCTTGATGAACTCTGCACCAGCCTCGGTAACGAGCTCACACATCTTGATCTTCTCTTCGTCGGTAAGAAGGCAGGTCTCGATGATGACCTTCAGCAATCTTCCGTCACAAGCAGCTTTGATCGCCTTGATCTCGTTTAAGATATCGTCATAGCGCTTGTCTTTGAGCCATCCGATATTGATCACCATGTCGATCTCGGAAGCGCCCTCTTTTACAGCTTCTGCTGTCTCAAAGCACTTAACAGCCGTAGTGTTGTAGCCGTTCGGGAAACCGATGACGGTACAGACCTTAAGCTTGTCTCCAAGGTATTCTGCGGCCTGCTTAACGTAGCTGGGCGGGATGCAAACGGATGCGGTCCCGTATTTAACGCCGTCGTCACAGATCTGCTTTATCTCTTCCCAGGTAGCTGTCTGGGAAAGAAGGGTGTGGTCAACGATCTTTAATATATCTTCGTACATTGTGATACCCCGTTATTTTGTTTTGAACTCTATCTGGTTTAACAAAGAGTCGGATGAATATTTGATCCTGGGCCTGTCGCTCTCGGAATCAAGCAATTCGTCGAACATTGTGTAGGTGAAATCCCTGATCCTTGCGAAAGCCTCTGAAACCTGTCTGAAGGCCTCTCCCGAATATTCACTGGTGCCGTCGGAAACAACGCCGTAAGCGTCAAGACCGATGCTGTTGGCGATATAGAGGGCCCTTGAAAGGTGGCACTCCTGTGTTACGATGATAACCTTCTTTGCGTCATACTCTTCCCTGAGCTTGCAAAGGCTCTCGTAGGTAGAAACGCTGTCTTTGTCGTATACGTAATTGAAATCGTTAAGGACTGTCTCGGAATTCTCTGTGACGTTCTTGATGTAGAGCGACTTCTTTGTATGCTTCTTTTCAGTCTCGGACCTCTCATCGATGATGATGAGCTTGGTGTTGCTGTTTGCTCCGGCTACTTTGCAGGCCATCTTCACTCTGTCGCTGAAGATCTCCTCACAGGTCTTTTCATCCCCTGTCTCACCCGCAAAGACAACTATGTAATCCACGCCGTCAAGCTCTGCAGCATGAACGTCGGTAACTATGCGCTTTGCGCCCACGGTGCTGACGTGCCCGCTGATGTACACAAGAGAAACGATGGCTGCAAGGGCAAGGCCGCCAAATACCACGCGAAGACGTCTTTCCTTGCGTTTGTTGGAAACGGCGCTGCTTGCCAGGTTCTTAACGGATTTTGTATGCTCTATGGGCTTCCAGCTGCACTTGCTGAACATAGCATCTATGGAAATAGGGATGTATGTTGCCATAAAGAGCGGGAATGTAAGGGTGTAGAATATCTTCTTGAAAGCCGAAGCCTTTATATGCTTCCACTCTGTCACAGTCGTGATGGCGCCCATAAGGAACACTGTTCCGTAGATGGACGAAATGAAAGCGCCAAGCATCCTGATAAGCTCCACAGCACCTGCTTTAGCAAGGAAAGCATAGACAAGGCCGAAGATGTTTATTGCAAGAGCTACAAGGGCAAGCACAAAAGCAGGCATGATGCTGACTGCAAAGTCGTAGCAGCTGAAGTTTCCGCCAAAGAAGCCCTTTGTAAGCTTCATACCGTACTTTCCGAACACCTGGAAGTTACCCTTTGCCCAACGCTTACGCTGGCGCCAGGACTGTGAAAACTTCACGGGCTGCTCATCGTAGAACTCTGCCTCTTTACAAAAGGCGATCTTTCTGCCCTTTGTAATGTTGTAGGCCGTAAACTCAAGGTCCTCGGTAAGCATGTGGAAAGGCCAGTCACGGACTTCCTCTTCTATCTTCCTGCTGAACATAAAGCCGGTGCCGGAAACAGCACAGCTTGAGTGAAGAAGATACCTCGCCTGGTTAAGATAACGGCTCTCCCTTAAGAACCAGAGGCCGTAGCCTGCACTGATCCAGTTGTCGCCGTAGTTCTTGCTGTTGCGGTAACTTGTAACGATGTCGTGACCTTCAGACAGGGAGCGGTTCATCTGCTCGATGTAATCCTCTTTCAGGATGTTGTCCGCGTCAAAGATCATATATGCATCAAAACCTTCCGGATAATCCTCATGGATGTGTCCGAGAAGCTCTGAAAGAGCATACCCTTTCCCTACAAGTTCCTTGTTGAAACGCTTATATACAACTGCTCCGTGTGCCTTGGCAACTTCCGCAGTGTTGTCTGTACAGTTGTCAGCCATAACGAACGTTGTGATAAGCGACTGATCGTATGTCTGCGCCTTAATGCTTTCAAGCAAGTCTCCTATAACTGCCGATTCATTCCTCCCGCATATTAATACCGCAAATGAATTTCTTTTAGCCTCCTTAGTGTATCTGCGCTTAATAAGCCACGGAACCGGGACATAGAAAGACTGGTAAGCATAAAAGACACAGAAGATGATTCCTATTACTATGTCTATATACTTGATAATATCCATAGCTTCATATTATAACGATTAATAAATTCTTGTCAAATACAAAATCCCCCCTGCCTTCCCCCAAAATATATCTAAAACGCCGAAACAATTGACATTAGCTGTATTTTTGTTATAATAAAATGTAGATATAAGGAGTGGGTTTTGTTAATTTTTTAATCATCAACGGGAAAGCTGGTAGCAAATTTGGAAACAGATAATCGCAGAAAAAAAATAGGCGGTTTCTCCGCCCGTACAGTTATTATCCCTTTTATTCTCCTTCTCGGATTGATGCATGTATTGATCATCTTCCTGATCTTCAGGATCAACTCCACAAGTTCCGAGATCTCAAAGATAAACCAGAATTACGCGAAATACAAGGCTGAGGCTTCTTCTATGCTCGGAGGTTCCTCTACCCTTAGCGAAGCTGTGGCTTCCCTGCTGCTGCGTCCCACCTTGGTAACAAACGAGATAAACACTGTTCCCCTTATCATCTTTGCCGAAGAGGTCGCTGACAAAACAAGGCGCGGTTCCACCATTTCAGAGCATTTCTCGACTTATTCCCTCAGTGAAGATATAACGGTCAGCATCCAGGCAGCCGCTGATGCTTCAGACAGG
This sequence comes from Lachnospiraceae bacterium, assembly GCA_017958465.1. Lineage (GTDB taxonomy): Bacteria > Bacillota > Clostridia > Lachnospirales > Lachnospiraceae > SZUA-448. The sequence continues at coordinate 926 of JAGDCQ010000221.1, read as the reverse complement.
CTCCTCGAAGCTGACCTGCACGCTTTGGCCCTGTTTTTTGCGGCTTACGGAAAACCAAACATCCCCCAGATCGCATCTCTTGAAGTTCCTGCGCTTACGGAATCTGAAAAGAAGCTGGATCAGGGAGAGCTCCTCGCTCTTGCGGCTATGTACGCCAACGGCCCCACTTTTGCATCGGACAAGCTGCAGATGGTGGGCGAGGTAAATGCTGCCATGGGAATGCTTGAGCGTGAATCCGGACAGGCTTCCGGTGCAGGTCTTGCAAGGGTCGGCAGGCTTCAGCTGATGATCCGTATCACCACCTTCACCATCATAGGTTTGATCATTATTTTGCTGCTTATCCTTTATTTCCAGCTGATCTCTCCCATGTATTCCATTGTGCGGAACATCAGGACCGGCACACTCGCCAACGAAAAAAAAGGGCTGCGTGAGATCAGGCTTATCTCCGCTGCCTATAACAGGCTGATCAACAGGCGTGCTAATTTCGAGGATTTCCTCCGTTCCACCAGCGGTGCGGATGTTAGCGAGACTCTTCCCGACAGATCAGCCTTCGACCAGTTCATGGATTCGGAGGAGACAGCCCCCGAAGGCAAACCCCTCTCACTCATCCTGTTCGATTTTGCTGATTATGAGACTACCAAGAAGGATCTTGGTGAAAACGCTGCAAAACAGCTCCTGAAGACCGGGGTCGAGTGCATTGTCAAGTGTTTTGGAAACGACAGCGGGAGCAACTGCTTTGTCATTGAAAAAACACGGTTTGCCGCTGTTGTTGCCGATACTACAAAGGCCGGCATAGACGAATCCGTGGAGATGTTCGCCGGGGAGCAGAGCAAGTGGGGCATCAGCATCTTCTGGGGCGTTGCCTTTACGGAAAGCTACAAGCGTGATGCTCTCATCGATCTCAACAAAGAAGCGGAAAGAAAGCT
>JAGDCQ010000220.1 GCA_017958465.1 Lachnospiraceae bacterium | reverse complement strand
TCTGTGGGGTAGAAGTACTTAAGGTCTTCAGTCATATCGGGCCAGCCGAGTGTCGAGAAAGGCCAGAGAGCCGAGCTGAACCACGTGTCCAGAGTGTCCGGATCCTGCGTAAGATGTGTACAGCCGCACTTGGGGCACTTTTCGGGTGCCTTCTTTGCAACAACTATCTCACCGCACTCATCGCAGTAGTAAGCAGGGATCCTGTGGCCCCACCAGAGCTGCCTTGAAATACACCAGTCACGGATGTTGTCGGTCCAGTTGAAATAAGTCTTTTCCATGCGGTCCGGAACAAGCCTGATATCACCGTTCTTAACAGCTTCAACGGCGGGCTTTATCATCTCGTCCATCTTAACGAACCACTGCTTCTTGATCATGGGCTCAACGGTGGAGTGGCATCTGTAGCAGGTGCCTACATTGTGGCTGTAGTCCTCGATGCGTACAAGAAGGCCCATCTCGTCAAGTTCCTTAACGATCTGCTTTCTGCACTCGTAGCGGTCCATTCCGGCGAACTTGCCGCCGTTCTCATTTATGGTCACATCATCATTTAAGATGTTGATCTCGGGAAGGTTGTGGCGCTTTCCAACCTCAAAGTCGTTAGGGTCGTGAGCGGGTGTGATCTTAACTACGCCCGTTCCGAAGTCTTTCTCAACGTAGCTGTCCGCGATAACAGGGATCTTCCTGTCTACGAACGGGATCATAACGAAACCGCCTACAAGGTCGGTGTAACGCTCATCATCGGGGTTTACGGCGATCGCGGTATCGCCGAGCATAGTCTCCGGACGTGTTGTCGCAAACTCAAGGAAACGTGTCTTGCTAACGGATCCGTCCGCCTCTACGAAGGGATACTTGATGTGCCAGAAATGGCCGGCCTGCTCCTCATATTCAACCTCTGCGTCCGAGATCGAGGTATCACATACAGGGCACCAGTTAACGATACGGGACCCCTTGTATATCCAGCCTTTTTCATAAAGCTTTGTGAAAACTTCGGTAACAGCCCGGTTGCAGCCCTCGTCCATGGTGAAACGCTCGCGGTCCCAGTCACATGAGGAACCGAGCTTTTTAAGCTGCGAAACGATCCTTCCGCCGTATTCCTTCTTCCAGTCCCAGGCTCTCCTTAAGAACTCCTCGCGGCCGAGCTCTTCCTTTGAAGTGCCCTCTTTCTTAAGGGTCTCTACGATCTTTGCCTCTGTCGCTATAGAAGCGTGGTCGGTGCCGGGCTGCCAGAGTGCGTTGTAGCCCTGCATCCTCTTAAATCTGATGATGATATCCTGCATCGTGTTATCGAGCGCATGGCCCATGTGGAGCTGCCCTGTGATGTTGGGCGGCGGGATAACGATGGTAAACGGTTTCTTCTTGCTGTCGGGCTCTGCGTGGAAGTACTTCTTCTCGAGCCACTTGTTGTAAAGGCGGTCTTCTATCGCCTTGGGATCATAATTCTTTGCCAGTTCTTTCTTTTCAGACATATCTATTCTCCATTTTTTATCTTTTCTGTTTTAGTCAGCCCACAAGCTCTTTAAGCCCGTAGCTCCTGCACAGGTTGTCGAACTCGTTCTTCCTGTCCGGAAACTGCGCGCGAAGCCTCATAAGCTCGCTCGCAGTACTGTCGAAGCGTGCCTGGGCAAAATCGAGCCTGTCTTTTATTGCGCGGCGCCTCTCATTCAAGCGGTGCCGCATTTCCACTCGTTCCCTCTTATCAAGGATACAGGAAGGTGTGCAGACCATAAGCTCCGGCTCTGCTATCCCGTAGCCTTTCAGCATATTCCCGAGGGAGTCGCTCAGGGAATCTATAAGATCTGCGCTCTTTGCGAACTTCTCACGCTCTGCCTTCACGGCAAGGTAAGTGTTCCAGAGGTATTCGAGACGGTCGTACCCGTTCACGTCATACTTTTCGCAGATGAAATCTATTGTGTTCGTACTGTTGACGTATTTGATCTTTGTCGTGTTCGTCAGCTTCACGGCGCGGTTTATCTTATTCTTCACCGTTTTCTGATCGATCTTGTTTTTCTGCATCGAAAGCAGGATGAGCACGATAAAGCCCATCCCAAGGACAGCCGTGACCACAAAGGCAAGAGCAAAGTCCCTGCCGTTGACTGTCAGGTATGTAAGTACGCCAAAGATCGCTACAAGGATGACTATCACAGCTATGGTGATATTCTTAAAGAACACCTTTTTACCCGCAAGCTGCTCGCTTTCGTCCTCAAGCCTGTCTTTCTCACGCTCGAGGATGCTCATGTCGTTCATTGCCGCACGCCTTAAATCGTCCTGTTCCTTCAAGGTCTGAAGGGAATCGGGTATGGCGTCCGCATTCCGCTCCATCTTAAGGTAATCCGAAGGGGATATACGCTCCTTTTCGTTTTCCATGAAGCGCGTGCGCTCCTCGATCAGCATAACAAGCTGCTTTGTTATATCCTCAATGGCAAAACGCTGGTTTTCGGAAAAAGTATCAAGGGCGCAGACATCACCTATACGCTCGTCTATCCGCGCGATCTCGTTTTTTATCTCATTCAGCGACTCTTTTGCGTCCGCATATTGTTCGCAGCATTCCTCGCATCTTTCGAGTATCTCCGTAAAGGACATATCGCCGCTCTTCATGCGTTCCATTGTGAGTGCTTCGCCCACTGTCATCCATTCGAAGTCGGATCCGGGCGTCTCTTCTCGTTTATGAAAAAGTCCCATCAGCCGTTCTCCGCTCTGTATTTATTCTTAAGATGCGTTACCATCTCGTCGGCAAGCTTGTAATAGTCGGCAACCTTGCCCTTGTCACGCATTTCCTTAAGCTTCTTTAATTCGTGATAATCGTAGGTATTTTCTTCAGTATCCGTAGCAAAATAAAGCTCGTTCTCGATAACCTCGAGCAGGTGCCTGTTGCTCTCGCCAAGTGCCTGGATCTCCCTGTTGAAATCGTCCTCAAAATGGCCGAGCTTCAGGGCATAGATATATTGCTTTAGCGTGCGCTCGTCCTCGTTTCTTGCGTAGGCTTCCCTGAATTCCTCGGCAGCAGTTGAAAACGCGCCGCTGCGCGCGTGGATGATAGCGATATTGTGAAGGATATTGCCGTATTCCGCGGAATCGATCTCGGAGCTGTCGGGGCCGTAAAGGATATCCCTGTAGAGGTGCATGGCCTCCCGGTTCCTTCCGGCGTCCAGGGACTTGTCGGCATTACGCTTTTTGCGCTGGAGAGGCGACATGTTGTTCAGCATATCGTAGTCGCTAAGGACCTTTGCCGTCTCCTTTTCGTCTGCAAAGGAAGATCCCGAAAGGATGGCTATAACAACATCCCTTACACCTGCCCTGCTCTCACAAAGGCGCATGAGCTTTGCTCCGCACTCGGGCATCTCAAGATCCTTTGAGACAAAATCCGCAAGGGCGGGGTCCAGAAGCTCATCATCTATATTCTCGATAAAGTGGCTTACATAGTAGCAGAGCTCCTCATAGGAATACACACTTATCCCTGTGGACTTAAAATGATATGGCCTTGCCGATCTTTTGCCGTCACAAAGAATAACTCTTCCCATGGCTCTGCTCCTTTCCTGATTTTT
>JAGDCQ010000219.1 GCA_017958465.1 Lachnospiraceae bacterium | reverse complement strand
GGCCTTTGCGGTGATATTCTTGATCTGTGTCTCGATATCATCGATCTGGCGCTCGATATCTACCTGACGCTGTGTAAGCTTTGCGATAGTATCGTAGTAAGCACTCTCGTTTGTCTTTCCTGTGGTGGGATCCGTGGTGCTTGAACCGGGATCGCTCTTTCTCAGCTCTTCAAGAGCCTTTACGAGGTTCTCGATCTTCTTGCTGTTATCGTCATGCTCGTCGCTAAGGATCTCGATGGAAATCCTTAAAGTCGTAGCCTCGTCAGAAGCAGCATCAAAGGTGTACTGGCGCTTTGCGAGCTCGTAGCTGAGCTTGTCGTAATCGTCCTGTGAAAAGGCTGATTCCATATCCTCGCTGTAGCGGATGATAGGGTAATCTGCGGTGTATTGCTGGCCGTAATTCTCGATCCAGGTATCGTAGAAGCTCTTGATGTATTCCTTCTGCTTTTTAAGATAAGCAAGCTTAGCCTTGAAGGTGTCTGCTTTATCGTAGGAATCAAGGTAAGTGAAGTAGTAAAGGTTCTGGGACATATCCTTGATCTTTTTGCCTTCTGCTTCAAGGAGGGCCTTGGTAAACTTCTGGAAAGTCTCGGCGTCGATAAAATAGGAAGCCTGGCCTTTAAGGACAAGACGTCCTGTGTTGAGCTTTTCCTTCTGGGCATTTTCCTCGTACTCCTGAGAAACAAAGAGCACAGAAGGGATCTCCTCGGCCTTGAAAGTCTTGAAAGCCTCAACATTGCTGTTGATAGCTACGTTGATGATGTCCGCGTTCAGGATATCGTAGATGGTGTAGGTAGTGCCGTCAGGATAAAGATCTCTCTCGTTCTGGATCTCGTCATCCTTTTCTTTTGCCACCTTTTTCTTGTCGATCTCGGGGAAGGAGAAGGTATAGGTGATCTCGTAAGTCCTGGAATTCTTGTTGAGGACCTTTGATACTACAAAGAACACTGCTACTGCAGCCACAAGAGAGATGATGCCAAGAAGCCACCACTTCTTCACATATACAAGAAGCAGCTGGACAAGATCTATCTCAGTCTCACCGTACTCGTTCTTCTTTATCCCTGTATCGGCGGGATATATGTTTTTTTCCGCCGTTTCCGGAGTTTTTGTTGTCTTTTCTTCCATTTTCAGAAGCCCCTTTTTTGAGAGTTTTATTTTTTCACACTTATAGTTAATATAATGTACCCGCGTAAAAAAAGCAAGAGGATTTTAAACATAAAAAGGCCGTAACAGTTCTTCCTGTTACGGCCGGAAGTTACATCATTCTGACAGATGTCCTTTTGATTTGATCACATCGATCACGGAATCTACGTATTTCTCGCAGGTTTCCTTTGTACCTGCCTCCACCATAACGCGGATAACAGGCTCTGTGCCGGACTCACGGACAAGGATCCTTCCTGTGTCGCCGAGTTCGTCTGCTACCTTCTGAACAGCAGCTTTAACATCGGGATCGTTCTGTGCGTCGGGCTTGCTCTTAACACGGACATTCTTGAGCACCTGGGGATAGAAAACAACGGGAGCCGCAAGCACGCTCATGGGCTTCTCTTTCGCAAGCATTACTTCCATCATCTTAAGGGCTGTAAGGATGCCGTCACCCGTTGTGGCATACTTCGTGAAGATGATATGGCCGGACTGCTCGCCGCCTACAAGGTGCCCATACTGTACCATATTCTCGTAAACGTATTTATCGCCTACTTTAGTCTTCTCGTACTCGATACCAACCTTGTCAAGAGCCTTGTAAAGACCAAAGTTGCTCATAACAGTGGTAACCACCTTGTTGTTATCAAGCTTGCCCTGCTCTTTAAGGTACAGACCGTAAATGTAGATGATGTGGTCGCCGGTAACTACATTGCCCTTCTCATCAACACACAGACACCTGTCGGCGTCGCCGTCGAAAGCAAAGCCTATATCAAGGCCCTTTTCAACAACGAACTTCTGAAGGTGCTCGATATGGGTGGAACCGCAGTCGGTATTGATATTGTAGCCGTCGGGAGCATCGTTCATGACATAAGTCTTTGCGCCGAGTGCGTCAAAAACAGCCTTTGCGATCTGCCAGGATGCGCCGTTTGCAACATCAAGGCCAACCTTAACATCCTTGAAGCTGTATTTTGAAAGGGAAATAAGGTATCCGCTATAGCGGGTACGTCCCGCAACATAGTCTACTGTGCGGCCAATCTCGTCCCTCTCGGCAAGGGGGATGTCTGTCACGCCGTCAATATAATTCTCGACTTTGAGGATGGTCTCTTCGTCCATCTTCTCGCCGTTACCGTTCAAAAGCTTGATGCCGTTGTCGTAGTAAGGGTTGTGGGATGCGGAGATCATGATACCGCAGTCGAAATCATCAACACGGGTGATATAAGCTACCGAAGGTGTTGTTGTAACGTGCAGGATATATGCGTCTGCGCCGCTTGCCATAAGGCCTGTGCAAAGAGCGTACTCAAACATATATGATGAACGTCTTGTATCCTTACCGATAACGATCTTAGCCTTTTTGCCCACTCTTGCGCCGTAGTACCAGCCAAGGAAACGGCCGATCTTGATGGCGTGGGTAAAAGTAAGATCCTTGTTTGCTTCTCCGCGGAAGCCGTCTGTTCCGAAATATTTGCCCATTAGAGTCTCTCCTTCTTCTCAATGTCAAGGAAGTACTTATATGTGTCGACAGTGAGCTCGCCGCAGGCTGCCTCGTCACAGGCGATGATAGCGCCGTTGTGCATCTGGAGAGCGGAGCAGGTCCACTTCTGTGAAACGCCGCCCTCTACAGTGGCTGCAAGAGCTCTTGCCTTGTTATGCCCGCTTATGAGGACCAGAACCTCTTTTGAATCCGTAACTGTGCCAACGCCGACGGAAAGTGCCTGTGAAGGTACCTTTTCGGGATCGTTTCCGAAGAACCTGCCGTTAACGATCCTTGTATCTGTAGTAAGGTCGCGAACGCCTGTACGTGAGGAAAGGCTTGTGAAAGGCTCATTGAAAGCGATGTGGCCGTCTACGCCGATACCGCCCATAAAGAGGTCGATGCCGCCGTAGGAAGCGATCTTCTCCTCGTAGCGCGCGCACTCGCCCTCGGGATCATCTGTCATACCGTTAAGGATATTGATGTTCTCGGGCTTCATGTCTACAAGGTGATCGAAGAAATTGTCATGCATGAAATACCAATAGCTCTGGTCGTGCTCCCTGGGAAGGCCCAGATACTCGTCCATATTGAAGGTAACAACATTTGCAAAGGAAACCCTGCCCTCTTTGTTGGCCTTTACAAGCTCCTTATAAACGCCGATGGGCGAAGAGCCTGTGGGAAGCCCCAGGATAAAGGGCCTGTTTTCCTTGTGTCCGTTGATCTTTTTGATGATGTAATCTGCTGCCCAGCGGCACATTTTCTCATAATTGTCCTGAATAACTACTCGCATACGTTTTTTTCCGGCAAAACCTGCCGTTAATCCTTTCTGAATTCTGCGTTCTCACGCTTTTTCAACTATTTCCCCGCTGTTCTTGTAAATGCTGTTTTCGGGAACGACACCCCGTACACATGAGGTGGGGTAAACATTGCTGTTACGGCCGATGACCGTACCGGGATTGCAGACTGCGTTGCAGCCCACTTCAACGTGGTCGCCAAGCATAGCGCCAAACTTTTTGATGCCGGTCTCGATCCTCTCTGTCCCGTTATGAATGACAACAAGCTTTTTGTCACTCTTAACGTTTGAGGTGATGGAGCCTGCTCCCATATGGCTGTAGTAGCCGAGGATCGAATCCCCTACATAGTTGTAGTGAGGAGTCTGGACATGATCGAAAAGGATCACATTCTTAAGCTCCACAGAGTTGCCTACAACACAGTTTGCGCCTACAAGTGCCGAACCGCGGATAAAAGCGCAATGACGCACTTCCGTTTCAGGTCCGATGATGCAGGGTGCCCCAAGATAAGCCGTAGGGAAGACCTTTGCAGTCTTGTGTACCCATACACCGGGCTCTCTCTCAACGTAGTCGGGACCAAGCTTCGGGCCGAGGGCAAGGATCATATCCTTGATGCCCTTCAAGGCTTCCCAGGGATAGGTGAACTGCCTTAAATAATCCGCAGCAAGGGTGTGGTCGAGATCGTAAAGATCACGTATCGTATACATATTATTCTTTCCGGACGAAGCTAAAACTTCGATCCGGATCTCCTTATTCTTATTTTTTGAAACGGGCGTCTGTTACAGTTTTAATTCTGCTTTTTAACCCGTTCTTACGACATTTCAGCCGTTGCGGCATCCGCCGAATCTTTCGATAGCCGCAAACCTCGTCACCCATAAGGGCCCGGCGCTAGCAAAACAGCATTCCTCCATATGCGGTCAAGCTTTAATTCGATAATAAATTCTAAAGAATTGTGAAGCCAATGTCAAGACAAAAAACGCCCATTCTTTCCCGTTTTTTAATTACGGGCAAAAAAAGAGTGCCTTAAAAACTTAAAGCACTCTAAACTTCAGTTGGTCAGTCTACCGTTCCCTTGTAATACATATTTCTTATCTTCTGCCTGCCGGCCTCTAAGGTTTTCATATCCGGGATCATTACGTAGTTTGATCCGCCAAGGGCGTAGCAAAGATCCCATCCGTCGGAACCGTTCACGGAATAGCTTACTATATCCCAGCCTCCGCCGTATCCGATCTGATTCCTTACAAGCTCGGAAAGCCTTGCATATTGCATATTTGTGGCAACACAGTCCGAAACGGAGCTGAGGAGTGAATCAAAATTCAAAAGGGCATCCGTCGAAACCAGCTTCTTTATGATGGCGTTGATAACAGCCATCTGGTTCTTGCCTCTGGCCCTGTCGCCACCGGGAAGGGAGTACCTTTCTCTTGCAAAGCGGAGGGCCGCCTCGCCGTTCATATGATTAATCCCCTTAGTGAACTCAAAGAACTCATATTCGGAATTAACATCGACGCCTCCGAGAGAATCGATGACCCTCATAAACCCTGTGAAGTTTACTTTTGCGTAATAATCTATGCTCACGCCGTAAAGGGACTGGAGTGTATTGATCGAAGTCTGGATACCGTAGGCTCCCGCATGGGTCAGCTTATCTCTCATGTTTGCGCCCGAAAGGACTACATAATAGTCTCTCGGAGTGCTTATCATAAGGATCCTGTGTGTGTCCATGTTCACAACACAAAGGATGTTAACATCGCTCCTGCTGGCAGTGTTTGGATGGCCAAAAGTATCAATACCGCTCAGATACGCAGTGAAAACGTTCTTGTTCCCGTAAACCCAATTTGATTTCTCCACTACCATACCGTCGAAGGTGTAAGCAAGACCGGTATAAGGAGTGGGTGTAGGAGTGTCCGTAGG
>JAGDCQ010000218.1 GCA_017958465.1 Lachnospiraceae bacterium | reverse complement strand
TTTCTCATCAAGCCCCATGGCACGAAGGACATGTGAGCCTTTTCCCGAGATATTGCTGCAGGCAGAGCCTCCGGAAACACATATCCCGGCGGCATCCAGCATGATCACAAGAGAGGAAGAATCCGCACCGGGCAGGGAAATGTTGATGTTCCCGGGCAACCTTCCGGTCCTCTTGCCGTTTAAGACAGATTCAGGGAGGGCTTCCTCTATCTTTTCAAGAAGGTAATCCCTGAGCTTTGAAAGCTGCTCCTCTCCACCGCTACGAAGCCTCAAAGCCGCTTCAGAAGCTGCAACGCCAAAGCCAACTATCCCGGGGACGTTCAGGGTACCGGGCCTTACACCCTTCTCCTGTCCGCCGCCAAAAAGCACCGGATCCATTTTCGTACCGCGCCTTATATACAGCGCTCCCACGCCTTTTGGCCCATGGATCTTATGGGCTGAAAAAGATACAAGGTCAGGAGCGAAATCGTTTAAGTTAAATTCTATATTTCCAACAGCCTGGACAGCATCTGTATGAAACAGGGCACCTGCCCCGTGAGCCAGGGCACAGAGCCGCTCTACAGGCTGTATAACACCTGTCTCGTTGTTGGCTGTCATCACGGAAACCAGCGCAGTATCGGGAGTTAAGACTTTTTCAAGGTCTTCAGGACTTACGGTCCCATCGCTCTGCGGAGAAAGATATACTATGTCGAAGCCCTCTTTTTCAAGCTCTTCAAAGCACCTTAATACGGCCGGGTGCTCCGTTTTTACGGTTATTGCCCGACGTTTTCCCGACGCTCTCACACCTCCGAGAACAGCAATGTTGTCACTTTCTGTACCTCCGGAGGTAAAAAAGATCTCTTCAGCTTCTGCGCCTATGAGCGCAGCAACCTGCTCCCTTGCGGTCTCTACTGCTTTTCGTGCCTGTGAAGCGCCTTTGTAAAGCCCGTGAGGATTTGCACAAAGCTCCGAGAAATACGGCAGCATAGCCTCCAGAGCCTTTTCAGACAGCGGCGTAGTTGCCGCATTATCAAAGTATATCATATGTTTTCTCCTGCTTTTACTTATACAGTATGCTATTTTTTTGTTTTTATGTCAAATACAACTTGTTTTTTTGAAATCGGTATGATATATTAACTTTAAGTAAACGATTAAGTTACGTATTTTATTGGGAGTGTGGCAAAATGGTTTCCATGAAAGAGATCGCCGAGCGCTGCGGAGTGTCAGTAGCTACGGTAAGCAAAGCCTTAAACAATCACAACGACATAAGCACAGCCACAAAAGAGCGCATTTCTCAGATTGCCTCCGAGATGGGCTATTATCCCAATGTCGCCGCAAGGACGCTCAAGACAAACCGTTCCTACAACATAGGCGTCCTTTTTTCTGATGCCGCGCACAGCGGTCTTACCCACGATTATTTTTCCGCTGTTCTCGAAAGCTTCAAAAATGAGGCCGAGAGCCACGGATATGATATCACGTTCATAAACACCAACGACAATACCATGTCGTATCTTGAACGCTGCAGGCAGCGCAGTTTCGACGGCGTTGTCATCGCCTGCATCGACTTTACGAAGCCCGGCGCCATAGAGCTTATGAACGCCGACATCCCCACCGTTACCATCGACTATAATTCAAACTTCTGCTCCTCCGTCACATCCGACAACCAGACGGGTATCTCCTCTCTTGTGGAATATGTGATACAGCAGGGGCACAAAAGGATCGCGTACATCCACGGTGACTCGGCTTCCGCCGTTACAAAGACACGTCTTGCGGGCTTCTACAGGACTCTTGCGGATCACAACATCACCATTCCCAACGAATATGTCTGCGCTTCCCGTTACCTTGACGTACCGCTTGCAAGGCATTTTACCGAGGTCCTGCTCAAGCTCAAGGTACCGCCCACATGCATCCTTTACCCGGACGACACTGCCCTTATCGGCGGTGCAAACTGCATAAGGGATATGGGGCTTCGTATCCCCGACGATATCTCCATCGCAGGCTTCGACGGTCTTAAGGTTTCGCGTTACCTCGATCCTAAGATCGCCACCTTCAGACAGAATACAACCCAGATCGGCAGTCGTGCCGCAATGCAGCTCATCAACCAGATAGAAAACCCGAAAACGACACTGATCGAGCGCATTGTGATAAATGGCAACCTCGTAACCGGCGAATCCGTAGCAGCTCCGAAAAAAATCCGTTGACATCGCTTTTTCATGATGTTATTATAATGTCGCTGTGATCGAATCACAGACATTTTTTCCGGAGGAATTTAATAAATGAAAGGTACTGTAAAGTGGTTTGATCCCAAGAAGGGCTTCGGCTTCATCTTCAATGAGGACGAGGGTGGAAAGGAAATCTTCGTTCACTTCTCAGGTCTTAACATGGAAGGCTTCAAGACTCTTGAAGACGGCCAGGCTGTAGAGTTCGACGTAACTCAGGGACCTAAGGGATTACAGGCGATTAACGTAACCAAAATCTGATCCGAACTAATCCAGTGTACCTTTTTCACATACTGCGTTTCGCAATGTTATGAATTAGCTATATTGTAATTATGAACGGAAATAAAAGACCACGGGTTTTCTGTGGTCTTTTATTGTTTATACCGTACCGCTTAAGCGGTCCATACAAAACAAACGGAGGAATATGGGATGAAATGCGAAACTAAACCATTTGGAAAAACTGCCGCAGGCGAGCAGGCAACACTCTTTACGCTTAAGAACGATAACGGGATGTCCGTTTCCGTTACCGATTTCGGAGCAAACGTTGTAAAGATCTGCGTTCCGGACAAAGACGGAAAGGTTGCCGATGTTGCCCTAGGCTTCGACGATATCAAGGGCTATGAGGACAATGACAATTACCTTGGCGCGTTTGTCGGCCGCTTTGCCAACCGCATCGGCGGCGCAGAGTTTACACTGAACGGCGTCACCTATAAGCTTGAAAAGAATGATAACGGCAACTGCCTCCACGGCGGCTTCGGCCCTTACGGCATAAAGATGCATGAATACGAGTTTGTTGAAGATGAGGATTCCATCGGTATCATCTTCTCAAGGCTTTCGCCCGATATGGAGCAGGGTTTCCCCGGGAACCTTGATTACAGCGTGACCTACACGCTTACAAACGATAACGAGTTTATAATCGAATACTTTGCAAACTCAGACAAAGACACCATTGTAAACTTTACAAACCACACATATTTCAATCTTGCGGGCGAAGGCTCGGGCTCTGTTTACGACCAGCTTGCATGGATAGACGCAGACAGCTACACTCCTACCGACGCAGAGCTCATCCCTACGGGCGAGATAGCTCCGGTTGAGGGAACTCCGCTTGATTTCAGGACTGAAAAGCCCATCGGCCGCGATATAAACGCAGACCACATCGACCTTAAGAACGCAAACGGCTTCGATCAGAATTATGCCTTAAAGACTAAAGCCGGCGATGCAACACTTGTTGCGACCCTTAGGGATCCCAAGTCCGGCAGGAAGATGGAGGTTTACACCGACCTTCCCGGCATCCAGCTTTACGCAGGCAACTTCCTTAATGCCACCGGCGCAAAGGGAGGCCGTTCCTATAAGCGCGGCGAGGGAGTATGCTTTGAAACACAGTACTTCCCCAACTCCTGCAATGTCAAGGCTTTCCCTTACAAGCCGCTTAAGGCCGACGAGGAGTTCAATTCCATTACAGTTTACAAATTCGTAAACGAATGATCCACATCCATTTACCAGAGGACTAGTTTTTATGTCAGATACACTTCACACACCCGTGATTGCAGAGTGCGGGTCCTATGACTCTGAGGCTGTAGGAAATGCATTAAAAAGGGCGCTTATCGATACAGGCGCCCTTGACTTTGTTAAGCCCGGAATGAAAATAGCCATAAAGCTCAACCTTTGCGCCGCAAAGAAGCCGGAGACCGCTGCAACGACACACCCCGTGCCCGTAACAGAGCTCGTTAAGCTCCTTAAGGAGCGCGGTGCCTGCGTGATCGTAGGCGACAGCCCGGGAGAGCCCTTCACAAAGCCTCAGCTTACGCATACCTACAACACCTGCGGGCTTAAGATGTGTGAGGAAGCAGGTGCGGAACTTAACTTTAACACCGGCTTTTCCGAAGTCGACGGCGGAGGTGTTACGCTCCATAGTTTTGCTTACTGCGACTGGCTTGCAAAGTGCGACTGCATCATCAACTTCTGTAAGCTCAAGGCACACGGACTTATGGGTATGACAGCTGCCGTAAAGAACCTCTACGGCGTTATCCCGGGGACGATTAAAAGCGAATATCACTTCCTTCACAGGGATCCGGCGGATTTCGCGAATATGCTTGTGGATATAAACGAGTTTGTAAAGCCTGTGCTCCACATTGTGGATGCTGTCGAGGTTATGGAGGGCAACGGCCCTACGCAGGGCACACCAAGGCATCTTGGGCTTATCATCGCAGGGAAAAACCAATATGAGATCGACAGACTCTGTGCAACTATTTTAGGGCTTAATGAGAATGAGATCCCGTATCTGACCGCAGCTAAAAACCGCGGGTTGCTCTCGCTTGACGGCACAGATGATTACAAGGTAACCGCAAAGCCTTATGTTTTTGAGGATTTTACACGCTCCGGAGCCACATCCAGCTGGTTTATCAACGACCCCAAGGACCCTCTTGTCAAGAAGATCCTGAAGAGGGGGCTTTATGTGCTGCTCCGCTCAAAGCCCGTTGTTACCGACAGTTGTACTGCCTGCGGGCATTGCGTGAAGGGCTGCCCGGCGGGCGCCATCACCATAAAAAACGGCAAAGCCTTCATTAAGCGCAGCAAATGTGTGCGCTGCTTCTGCTGCCAGGAGTTCTGCCCCACCGGCGCAATGCGCGTAAAGCGCTCCGCCATCG
>JAGDCQ010000217.1 GCA_017958465.1 Lachnospiraceae bacterium | reverse complement strand
CGGCAAACGAGCAGTTCAAGAACCCGAGGAACCTCTGCAGCGGTGCCGTAAGGCAGCTTAACAGCAGGGTGACGGCCGAACGGAGTGTAAACTGCGTGATTTTTGCCCTTATAGCCATGCGCAGCGCCGACGGGGAAAACCCCTCGGCAATAGAACCCGAAACAAGGAGCGAACAGTTTGAATACCTGAAAAGTCTGGGTTTTGAGACTGTTGAATACAAAAAAGTCACCGGCAGCTCAGTGGAGGAAGCCGTAAGGGAGTTCGAAAGCAGGATCCCTACCAACGACTTTCCGTCCGACGGCCTTGTGCTCGGCTTTGAGGACATAGCCTACGGAAAGTCCCTTGGGATGACAGCCAAGTTCCCCAGGGATTCCATCGCCTTCAAATGGAAGGACGAGACTGCGGAAACCACGCTCAGATACATTGAGTGGAGCGCTTCGAGGACAGGGCTCATCAATCCTGTTGCCGTTTTCGAACCTGTGGAGCTCGAAGGCACAACAGTCACAAGGGCAAGTGTCCACAACGTCAGCATTGTGGAGGATCTTAAGCTCGGAAAGGGGGACAGGATCCTTGTTTACAAGGCAAACATGATCATCCCCCAGATCGCTTCAAACCTCACAAAAAGCGGCCCGGACGCTATTCCCGAAGTGTGTCCGGTGTGCGGTGGGGCTACGCGTATCGTGAGCGAAAACGAGAGCCGTGTGCTCATGTGCGAAAACCCCGTCTGTCAGGCGAAGAGGATCAAATCCTTTGCCCATTTTGTAAGCCGTGACGCGATGAATATCGAAGGCATGTCCGAAAACACCGTGGAAAAGCTGGTGGACGCTGGCTGCGTTAAGAGCTTCGCCGATCTTTTCAGGCTGGAGGCCCATAAAGACACGATAGTAAACCTTGAAGGTTTCGGCGAAAAGTCGTATGATAAGCTGATAAGCGCAGCAAAGAACGCAACAGATACAAACCTCTACAGGATCGTTTACGCGCTTGGGATCAACGGAGTGGGGCAGTCTACCGCGAAGCTGATCTGCAGGGCTTTCGACAACGATCCGGAAAAGGTGCTTTCTGCGGATGTTGAGACGCTCTGCGGGATCGACGGTGTAGGCGATGTTACCGCCCGCGATTTTACTGCTTTCTTTGCGGACGCCGCAAACGCAGGCGCTTTCCGCGAGCTTCTCGGGATATTAAAGATACGGGAAGAAAAGACGGCAGAGTCCGGGATCACCGGCAAAACCTTTGTCATCACCGGCAATGTAGAGCATTTCGAGAACAGGAGCGCTCTGAAAGAATACATAGAAAGTCTTGGGGGAAAGGTTTCCGGCAGTGTTTCGTCGAAAACCGATTATCTCATAAGCAACGATACAACTTCAAACTCCGGAAAGAGCAAGACCGCAAGGGAGCTTGGCGTAAAGATCATTTCGGAGGATATGTTCCTTGAACTTGTAAAGGGGAACTGAAACAGGAATACTGGGACCGCGCAGTGTCAAAGCGCGGTGGAAAGGTACAAGATATGCCGATAAAAGTACAAAACGACCTTCCGGTCAAGAGGATACTCGAGGAAGAAAACATCTTTGTCATGGATGAGAACAGGGCGATACATCAGGACATCCGTCCCTTAAAGATCGCTATCCTAAACCTCATGCCCTTGAAGGAGGATACAGAGCTCCACCTGCTAAGGAGCCTTTCAAATACCCCGCTGCAGCTGGATGTTACTTTCCTCAGGACCACCTCTCATGTGGGCAAAAACACGTCGATAGAGCACCTTGAGCAGTTCTATCTTACTTTTGATGACGTGAAAGAGGATTTCTTTGACGGTATGATCATCACGGGAGCGCCGGTGGAAAACCTTGAGTTTGAAGAGGTCACCTACTGGGAAGAGTTAAAACAGATAATGGAGTGGACAAATACCCACGTTACATCCACATACCACATCTGCTGGGGCGCGCAGGCCGGGATCTACTATCACTACGGGATCAACAAGATACCCCTCAAAAAGAAGCTCTTCGGCGTTTACGAGCATCAGGTCTACAATCGCAAGGAGCCACTGATCCGCGGGTTTGATGATGTTTTCTATGCGCCTCATTCAAGGTATACCACCGTCAGCACGGAGGAGATCAGAAAGCACCCCGAGCTTACGATCCTTGCGGAATCCGAGGAGGCGGGCGCTTTCATCGTTACATCCGCCGACCGCAGCAAGGTCTTTGTATTCGGGCATCCGGAGTACGACAGGATGACGCTTGATTCGGAATACAGAAGAGACGTTGCAAAGGGCCTGGACATCAGCATCCCGAAGAACTATTATCCGGGTGACGATCCGGAGCAAAAACCGATATTAAGCTGGCGTGCCCACGCAAACACCCTTTACACCAACTGGGTAAACTATTATCTATATCAGGAAACTCCATACGATCTGTCTTCAAAATCCAAGAAATGAACCAGTTCACAAAATATTCACAGAAATTATTAGCACTCACTCTTGACGAGTGCTAATAAGTGTGATATAACATAATTGTCCAAAGGGAAAGGAACAATTCCCTGAGGGAAAAACAATTATTGGAGGTAACTATTATGATGATGCCCAGCTTATTTGGTGATAATTTATTTGACGATTTCCTTGACGATTTTGTTCGCCCTGCGAAACACGCAGCAAAGTACCTTAACCCCATTCCGAGTGTAATGAAGACAGACATAAAAGAGAACGACAAAGGCTACACCCTTTTGATCGATCTGCCCGGCTACTCCAAAGAGAACGTTAAGGCAGAGCTCAAGGACGGCTACCTGATAGTATCCGCCGAGAGCAACGTATCCAACGATGAAACCGACGAAGACGGCAAGTTCATCCGCCGTGAGCGTCTGTACGGCAGCTGCTCGAGAAACTTCTATGTTGGCAAGGATATCTCTAAGGAGGACATCAGTGCCAAGTTTGAAAGCGGTCTGCTCAAACTCTTCATCCCGAAGAAAGAGCATAAGGAAGCCCTTCCTGAAGAAAAATACATTAGTATTGAAGGATGACGATAAAAAGGGAAAGCCGGGTCTTAGGATCCGGCTTTCTTTTTTTGTGCGGTTGCGAATGCCCTTGACACAAGCTTGTTTGCAAGTCAGGGGCTGACCATTTGCTCAGGCCTGGAGCTTTTTGATAAAATGCCCGTCGACCCTGGAAACGCTTGTATAAGTGATGAAGGCGTGAGGATCCAGCGTGCGGACCATCTTGCTTATCCTTGCGATCTCGTATTTTGAGATCAGGGTAACAAGGATGTGCGTCCCTTCTTTCGTGTACGCGCCGTCGCCAACCCATTCGGTAACACCGCGCCCGAGCTCGTTCATAATGGGATCTGCCACGCCGTCCTTTTTGGTGAAGATCATTACCTGGACCATTATATTCTGATAGTGCATACGGTCCGTCGCTACTGAGTTTGCGGCTGAGTAAATGATGGAATAAATGGCGGTCGGGATATCAAAAAGGATAGCGCAGAGCGCATACAGCGCTATGTTGAACGTAAGCGCCACCTTTCCGACGCTGGCGTCGCCCTTTTGTTTTGTAAGATACATCCCTATAACATCCATACCGCCGCCGGAGCCGCCGTACATCAGCATTATACCGACGCCGACACCCGAAACGATACCGCCTATGATACAGGATGTGAGCATATCATCGATAATTGGCTTTTGCAGCTTCACAAAGGACATGATCACCGTTGTGACGATGATGGCTATCAAAGTCCTGTAAAAGAAGGAGCGGCTTATTTTTTTGTAGGCCAGGATAACAAGGGGAACGTTCAGTATACCGTAAAGAATACCTGCAAGGTCCATGCCCGAAGGGATAGGAACCTTAAGATAATCCACTATGATCGTTCTTATTAGCTGAGAAAAACCGGCAACGCCGCCGGCATAGAGGTTTAGAGGAGTAACAAAGACAGTTACACCTATAGAGTAGATACACGCTCCGATAGCCACAAGAAGGCATTTTTCAAAGCGGTTTTTTGCAAGGCTGCTTATGTTCATACGACACCTTTCCAGATACCCGATAATACGATAAAGTGACGGGAAACGCCTTTTTCCCAATCTACCTTCAGTATACCTTAAAAACCTAATTTTTCAACAGGTTTCTTAGGCGATGGTGCAAAACGTATACCACGGAAACACATTAGTGCGCGTGGAAAAACTGATTGCAAAAAAACAAAGGTGATGCTATAATATACGAACAGACATTCGATATATTTCGGAGGGAAAGGTGGAAAAAAAGGCTGAAAAAACTTATGTTGCAATAGACCTTAAGTCTTTTTATGCATCGGTGGAGTGCGTTGAACGCGGCCTCGACCCTTTGAAGGCGCGCCTTGTGGTAGCCGATCCCACCAGGACCGAAAAGACCATCTGTCTTGCTGTTTCCCCGGCTTTGAAGGCTTACGGGATCTCGGGCCGCGCAAGGCTTTTTGAGGTCATAGAGCAGGTTAACCGCATAAAAGCCCAGACAGGCGAAGTAGTGGATTACCTCGTGGCTCCGCCCCGGATGGGCCTTTACATGGAGTACAGCACAAGGATCTACGACATCTACCTTGGCTTTGTTGCCCCCGAGGATATGCATATCTACTCTGTCGACGAAGTTTTTATAGATGCTACGGAATACCTCGGGTTTTACCACGTTTCCGCCCACGATTTTGCCATGATGCTGATAGGGGAGGTCCTTCGGAAAACCGGGATCACAGCCACGGCCGGGATAGGTCCGAACCTTTACCTTTGCAAGATCGCCATGGATATAGAAGCAAAGCACAAAAAGCCGGATGAAAACGGAGTAAGGGTTGCGGAGCTTACGGAAAGGTCGTACAGGGAAAAGTACTGGAATCACAGGCCTTTAACGGATTTCTGGCGCCTTGGGAAAGGCACCCAGACTCGCCTTGAAAAGCTTGGGCTTATGACCCTTGGGGACGTGGCAAGGTGCTCTCTTGGCGGCGAAAACGACTTTTTCAACGAGGACCTTCTTTTTAAGACGTTCGGGATAAACGCAGAGCTTCTCATAGACCACGCCTGGGGCGTGGAGCCCTGTACCATCGCGCAGATAAAGGCTTACAGGCCTTCGGTCAACAGTGTTTCAAGCGGCCAGGTGCTGAAGCGCCCGTACAAATACGACGAGACAAGGCTCATTGTCCGGGAGATGACAGAGCTCCTTGCCTTAGACCTTGTTAAAAAAGGGATAGTTACGGATCAGATCGGGCTTTCCATTGGCTATGACATTGAAAACCTGAAAGATCA
This sequence comes from Lachnospiraceae bacterium, assembly GCA_017958465.1. Classification (GTDB taxonomy): domain Bacteria; phylum Bacillota; class Clostridia; order Lachnospirales; family Lachnospiraceae; genus SZUA-448. The sequence continues at coordinate 6,845 of JAGDCQ010000217.1, read as the reverse complement.
ATGGAAGAGCGCGGATTTTCAAGGGGACGTGGAGGCCGACCGCTACGGGAGGGTAGTGCCAAAAGGCGCGCACAGCACGGAAAACCTTGGAGAATACACATCCTCAACCCACAAGATAATGGATGCAATGATGCGCCTGTTTGACAGGATAGCAGACAAAAACCTGCTGACAAGGCGTGTTACGGTTGTTGCAAACAGGGTCATATCAGAAAAAAGGGCAAAAAAAGAGAGCGAAGAATTTGTACAGCTCGGGCTTTTCGACCTTCAGCAGGAGGAAAAAAAGCCGGATGAACGTGAAAGAAAGCTCCAGGAGACTATGCTCGCGATCCAGAGCAGATACGGAAAAAACGCCATCCTTAAGGGTATGAACCTTCAGGAGGGCGGGACTACCATAGAAAGAAACGGCCAGATAGGAGGACATAAGGCATGACATCAAACAGGGATTACAGCGATATCATAGACCTTGAAAGGCCTGTGTCAAAAAAACATCCGCCCATGTCCTTAGAGGCCAGGGCAGCCCAGTTTGCCCCCTTTGCAGCGCTCACCGGTCTCGATGAGATGATGGATGAGACAGCGGAAAACGAGCGTGACAGAGTGGCAAACGAGCTTATGCATGAAAAATACGAAGACGGCTGAATCAGTCCTTAAAAAGTTCAAGGATGGCCTTGGGTTCGGCTGTAATCGTGCCCTGGAGCATGGTATCGCTCCCGCCGCACTTGGCGTTCAGGGTTTTGCGCAGGTTTTCTAAGACTGTTTTAAGCCCGCCTTTTTTACATTCCACTATAAAATTGTAGCTTCCCTCTGCGCCCGCAAAAACAGCGCAGAGCCTGTCGGAAGAGTTGGCATTGTTTATTGCGTTCCTTACGTTCCGCGTATCACAGGACGGGGTAAAGATAACAATCGGAGAGGCGGCCGTGCCTTCTGCAGCCTGACGGATGCGGGCTTCGAGAAGGAGGGTTTCGGCCTTGTTCTTTTCGGCTTCGGCTTTTACCTGCTTATCCTTTATATCCTTCACTGCGTCGCATATGCTGTCGAGCCCTGCGGAGCACAGTTTTGTGAGTGTGTCAAGGGTTGTGAGCGCCTTTGAAAAATGCTCAAAGGCCCTGTTCCCGCAGAGGATGGTAAGCCTTACGCCGCCCTTCCAGGCCTCATGCCGGATCACCTTTATTACACCTATCTGTCCCGTGAAGTCCACGTGGGGAGCGCAGCAGGCACAGGTGTCAACGCCCGGGATCTCAACGATCCTCACGTCTTCCGTTAGCTCGATCTTGCTGCGGTATTCCATCTTTTCAAGCTCGGTGGCAGGCGGGAACCAGCACTTTACAGGCAGGTTCCTGTAAACAACTTCGTTGGCTTTCTTCTCAAGATCAGCGATCTCTTTTGGAGAAAGCGGCTTATCAAAGTCCAGGGTGGTTATATCGGAAGCAAGCCTGAAACCTACGTTTGTACAGCCGTAGAGCGAGTTTGAAAGGCCGGAGAGAATATGCTCCCCGGAGTGCTGCTGTTCCTTGTCAAAGCGAAGAGCGTGATCGATCTCACCCTCTACTTCACTACCCGGGGCAAGAGGGTCTTTACATATATGTTTTATGATCCCGTTCTTTATGGAAACATGCAGGACTTCCATACCGGCGAGTGTGCCTTTGTCACAGCACTGGCCGCCCTCCTCGGGGAAGAAAGCAGTCCTGTCAAGGACAATACCGTAGTTTTCGCCCTCCGGGGCGCACTCCGTGACACGCGCGGTAAAGCGGCTGATGTGGGGATCATCGTAATAAATCTTTTCAGTCATGGCGTAACTCCTTTTTGTCCGGGGCTTTTGCCCATTCCGAACGAATTTACAATAAACCATTGATTTACTGTTGTCAATATAGTATGATGTTGTGAATCGAAAGGTGAACGATATGGAAAACATCATTGATGCCGGATCGGGGTTTTACCTGCGTCCGCTTAAAGAAACAGATACGTTTATGCTCAAGCCTCTTCTTGAGGATGATGAGAGCGTGACATACTTCACGGAAAGAAATTACAAAAACTTTCACGATACAAAGTCGCTGGTGCTCTGGCTGTGCGAGAGCGGAGAATACTATCTTCTCGTGCACGAAAGAGACGGGGCGGTGGCCGGGATAGCGGGGCTTAGGCCTGTAAAGGAGCGTGCCGGCGTAAAGCGTCTTGCGTATATGCTTGGGAAAAAATACCGCGGAAAAGGGATCATGCCGGATGTTATCGATTCCGTGACAAAACATGCCTTTGAGGATCCCGGGACAGAAGTGATAGAGGCGGCCATCCGTCCGGACAACATCAAATCCTTAAGGTGCATAGAAAAAGCGGGGTATGAGTTTGACAGGATCGTGGACCGTGAGGACGACGAGCTTAAGAGCAGAAAACTTATATATCTCAAAAGGAAAAACGAGGACTGAGCGCCGTAAGGCAGTATGGAGGATACCTTGAGAAAACGACTGGATCAGATAAAAGACTGGAACTTGAAGATCATCGGCGATGCGCCTTACGCAGGCGTTTCCGTACCTTGTAAGGTCCCCGGGACGGTTTACGGGACTCTTTTTGAGGCGGGCATCATCCCGGATCCTTTCTACCGCGACAACGAGCTGAAGCTCCTTCCCATGATGCAAAACGACTTCGAATTTACCGGAGTTTTGACGGTCACGGAGGAAAACCTCAAGGCATCACGTCTTTTCCTTGTATTTGAGGGAGTGGATACTGTGGCTGATATCTTCCTCAACGGGGAGCTGCTCGCTTCCGTTAAGAATATGCACCGGACCTACAGGTTTTCGGTAAAGGACCGCGTAAGGGAAGGCGCAAACACCCTCAGGGTGCTAATAAAGTCTCCTACAAAATATATTAAACAGGAAAATGAAAAGGTATACTGCGGAGGTTCCCATGATGCGATGGAGGGGTTCCCGCATCTACGCAAGGCCCATTGCATGTTTGGCTGGGATTGGGGTCCGAGGATCCCGGATGCCGGCTTTTTCAGGCCTGTTTACCTTGAAGAGGCCGGTGTTGCGGCCTTTGAAGATGTAAAGATCAAGGTCCTCCTGAATGGCAGGGAAAGCGCTAAAGTCAAGGTAGATCATTCGCTTGATACCGCTGTGGATCCGGCTTTCAGGGTCAGGACTTCCCTTTTTGCGCCTAACGGCGAAAAGGCAGGTGAGGTCGTTTCTCCCCCCAAAACAGAAGCGGCTCTTTTTGTGGAGAAACCTGAGCTCTGGTGGCCCAACGGCCTTGGAAGCCAGCCTCTTTACAGGGTGGTATCGGAGCTTCTCGGACCGGACGGGGAAGTGCTTGATGTGTCGGAAAAACGCATCGGCATCAGGACTCTTACCGTGAATACTGATAAAGACGAGTGGGGCAACCGTTTTGCCCAAGAGGTGAACGGAGTAAGGTTTTTTGCCATGGGTGCGGACTACATCCCGGAAGACAACCTTTTCTCACGCATAAACAGGGAGCGGACAAAGAAGCTCCTTTGCGATGCTGTGGCCGCAAACCACAACTGCATCCGCGTCTGGGGCGGCGGCTACTATCCGGATGATTTCTTCTTCGACCTTTGTGACGAGCTGGGGCTTGTAGTATGGCAGGATTTCATGTTCGCCTGCGCATCCTATGAGCTGGATGATGATTTCGATAAGGAGATCCGTGCGGAGGTAAGGGACAACGTCAGGCGCCTGCGTCACCACGCCTGCCTTGGGCTCTGGTGCGGCAACAACGAGATGGAGACCCAGACACTGGACGGCGCCTGGAGGCCATCTGTCAAGCAGAAAGCCGATTACCTTAAGATATTCGAATATATTATCCCTTCAGTGCTGAAAGAAGAGGATCCGGACAGGTTTTACTGGCCTTCGTCGCCTTCTTCCTGCGGAAATTACGACAATCCCTGGGACGAAAACCGCGGCGATACGCACTACTGGGCGGTTTGGCACGGAAACAAGCCTTTCACCGAATACCGCAAATTCCGCTTCAGATATCTGTCGGAGTTCGGGTTCCAGTCCTTCCCGGATCCCGCCACTATCGACAGTTTTACGGAGCCCGCTGACCGCAACGTTTTCTCCCGTGTTATGGAGATGCACCAGAGGAATGCTGCTGCCAACGGAAAGATACTCAACTACCTTTCCGAGACCTACAGGTATCCCTATTCATTTGACCGCTTTGTTTACTTCTCACAGCTCCTTCAGGCGGAGGCCATCCGCTACGGAGTGGAGCATTTCAGGCGTTACCGCGGGCGCTGCATGGGGTCTGTTGTGTGGCAGCTTAACGACATCTGGCCTGTAAGCTCCTGGTCATCCATAGACTATTACGGCAACTGGAAAGCCCTCCACTACACGGAAAAGAGGATGTTTGCGCCGGTGGTCGCAACATGCGAGGAACATGGCGAGGTGGATATGCGCCCGCACTGCATATCAGAGCCGGGCATCAGCGATTTCACGCCATCCGCGCGCTTCAACGTTTCAAACGAGACATTTGAAGAGGTTAAAGGCGTGCTTTCCTGGGAGATAAGGGATGCGTTTGGCAATAAAGTAAACAGAGAAGGTGCCGGTGGCGGGTTTGAGCTCACGGTCCCCGCGTTTTCCGCAGTCTGGACAGAGGAGATAAGCCTCCCGGAAATAAACATCTTCAACGAATATATTTCATTTGATTTTAAAACTCAAATGGGTATAATAAGCAATGGTACGGTTTTGTTTACCGCACCGAAACACTTTGAATTCGAGGACCCGAAGATCAAAGTTGAGCAGGAAGGAAAGCGTCTTAAGGTAACGGCAGAGCGTTTTGCGAAAAACGTTGAGATCCGCAGGAAACCGGGCGCAGCAGGCGCATCAGAGCGTCTTGTCCTTTCCGACAACTTCTTTGATATGAATCCCGGCACAAGATATATCGATATTCTTGAGGGAGAGCTTAGCGTGGAGGATATCCTCGTACAAAGCGTTTTTGGCTGATAAAGCCGGGGGCGGGATTGCTCCTATAGTAGTTTTTTAAGAGGATACAAGTTATGAAAAAGATCACAAAAATGCGTATGACAGCATTGCTCTTGGTGTTCGCCCTTGCTCTTACGGCATGTGGCGGCAATGGGTCGATAATAAGTCCGACCCCTGCACCGACAGCAACAGAGGGGCCTACACCTACACCCACAAACACCCCTACACCTACCAACACACCAACACCCACAAATACACCTACGCCCACGGCAACTCCGACTCCTTCGGCGTCGCCTACGCCCACAAGCTCGCCGACACCTACTTTCGCGGCTCAAGTGAGCACAAAGTATTTCAATTACGATCTGTCTCACTATGACACCTGGATGAAAGATTTTGTGGACACCCGTAAATATGTGAACGCAAAGGCTATCTACTGTACATCCAATTTCACGGTTGGGCAGACGAGCGACAGTTCAAAAAAGGCAAAGATAAACACGCTTGTCTCGCTTATAGAGCGCACGGAGCTTAATGCCATCGTTATCGATATCAAGCACGAGGGCGGCTCCATCCTTTACGATTTCAAGGATCCCGAGCTTTCAAAATACGGTACTGTATGGAACGTTATCCCCTTCCTTCCGGAGCTGATCGAGGATCTCCACAGTCGTGGAATTTATGTCATCGCCCGTGTGGTTGCCTTTGAGGATCCGGGCCTTGCCAAAGCAAGACCTGACCTTGCGCTTTACAATAACGACGGTTCCCTTTACAAAGACAACAAAGGTGCAGCATGGGTTTCACCTTTCTTTCAGGATGCATGGAAATACCTTGCCGATATAGGTAAAGCCTGTGCAAAGGTCGGTTTCGACGAGATAAACTACGATTACATCCGATTCCCAACCGATAACGTCAAAAACCTGAACTATAACGGGCTTGAGAAAGTTATAGGAAAAGCAACATCCGTTACTGCCGGCGTGAGATACCTTTGCGAGCAGTTGAAACCCCTTGGTGTCTATGTTTCCGCCGATGTTTACGGGATCGTTATAAAGGGCGGCGCAAATACTACATCGACCGGTCAGGATTACGTAGCTATGTCAAGATATCTTGACTATATCTGCCCGATGATCTATCCTTCCCACTATGACAGGAGCTGGACAGCACTGTTTGGCGAGACGGGACACCCTGACAAATATCCTTATGAGATGATCAACCTTGCACTTTCAGGCTCGGTTAAGGCCCTTTCAGTCATAGCTCCTTCGGAGCATTGTGCCGAAGTAAGGCCGTGGCTTCAGGACTTTACTGCGGATTACCTTGGAAAGGGCAATTATATCCCATACGACGCTGTTGCGGTCCGCAAGGAGATACTTGCAACATACAATCAGGGTTATAAGGGCTGGTTCCTTTGGAATGCGAGAGGAACGTTCACCGAGGGTGCTCTGCTCACACCTGAGCAGGAGGCACAGGGGCTTAAGACCCCTCCGGGAGTAAATATCAATATTACGCCTACACCCGCTCCCGCAACGCCTACGCCTACTCCGGAGCCTGCTACACCTACACCGGTGCCTGCAACTCCCACTCCGGAGCCTGTAAGCCCAACCACCGAGCCTGCAACTCCGACCCCTGAGCCCGCAAGCCCGACACCGGAGCCTGCAAGCCCGACACCTGAGCCCGCAAGCCCGACACCGGAGCCGGCGAGCCCCACACCTGAGCCCGCAAGCCCGACGCCTGAGCCTGCAAGCCCAACACCGGAGCCTACCCCGACAGAGACACCATCATCGGGATCCGGCCAGGTATAATATGAGAATCAAAGTCTGCCTTTATGGCAAAGTCTGCCTTTATGGCAGGCTTTTTTTGTGCGATAAGCGAATGCCCTCGGCAGCAAGCTCGCTTGCTGGACGAGGGCTGAGTGAACGGTCATTGAGCGGACTTCGT
>JAGDCQ010000216.1 GCA_017958465.1 Lachnospiraceae bacterium | reverse complement strand
GCAGCTTTACAATACCGGCGTGGAGCCGGAGTACGGCGACGAGCTGACGACGCTCATCACCTGTACGGAACGCGGGATTCCGAACGGGCGCCTTGTGGTCGTGGGAAGAAAGATCAAAAATAACGAATAGTATCAGGAACGGTGCAGGAGAGATGCCTGCATCGTTTTATGAAGACGAACGTATAATGGAGGAATGTTATGCCTGTTACAGAGTTTCTTGAGAGAAATGCGCGCCTTTACGCAGATGAGGTGGCACTTGTGGAGCTTAACCCCGAGGAAAAGGACACAAGAAGGCTTACCTGGAAGGAGTTTGAGCTTATCGAGTCCAACCGCTTTGAGCCTTACCGCAGGGAGATCACGTGGCGCGATTTCGACGAGAAGGCCAACCGTTTTGCCAATATGCTGCTTTCCCGCAACATCAAGAAGGGCGACAAGGTTGCGATCCTTATGTACAACTGCCTTGAGTGGCTGCCTAGTTATTTTGGCGTATTAAAGACCGGCGCCATCGCTGTTCCGTTCAATTTCCGCTACGATGCGGACGAGATCCTGTACTGCGCGGAGCTTGCGGAAGTTGATGTTGTGGTCTTCGGGTTTGAGTTCATCGGCCGTATCGAAGGCATTGCGGATAAACTCTCTAAGGGACGTCTTTTGATCTATGTGGGCGACAACTGCCCGGGCTTTGCGGAAAGTTATCGCGAGCTTGTGGCTGACTGCTCGTCGGTTGCTCCCGGGATAGAGCTTACAGAGGACGATTTTGGCGCCATCTACTTCTCTTCGGGCACGACAGGTTTCCCGAAAGCCATACTTCACAAGCACAGAAGCCTGACCCAGGCTGCCGAGATGGAGCAAAAGCACCATGCGACCGGCAGGGACGACACATTCCTTTGCATCCCGCCGCTTTATCACACGGGCGCAAAGTTCCACTGGATGGGCTCGCTTGTGGCAGGCAGCAAGGCCGTGCTACTTAAGGGCGCAAAGCCAAAGACCATTATTTCCGCGGTTTCAAGCGAACGCTGCACCATTGTCTGGCTGCTTGTGCCGTGGGCTCAGGATATCCTTGATGCCATCGACCGCGGTGAGATAAAATTAGAGGATTACCATCTTTCCCAATGGAGACTCATGCATGTGGGTGCGCAGCCCGTGCCCCCGAGCCTTATAAAGCGCTGGAAGCAGGTTTTCCCGAACCACGATTACGATACAAACTACGGCCTTTCAGAGTCCACCGGCCCCGGCTGCGTGCACCTTGGCATGGAGAACGTGCGAAAGGTCGGCGCTATCGGTATCCCCGGCTACAGATGGGAATGCAAGATCGTAGGTGAGGACGACAAGGAAGTGGAGCAGGGCAAAGTAGGAGAGCTTTGCGTAAAGGGCCCCGGCGTCATGACCTGCTACTACAACAATCCCGAGGCAACCGCAGAGACCTTAAAGGACGGCTGGCTCTACACAGGGGATATGGCTATGCAGGACGATGAAGGGTTCATCTACCTTGTCGACCGCAAGAAGGACGTTATCGTAAGCGGCGGAGAGAACATCTACCCTGTCCAGATCGAGGATTTCATCCGCACCAACGACAAGGTGAAGGATGTGGCGGTTATAGGCCTTGCGGACCAGAGGCTTGGCGAGATAACGGCTGCCATAATCGAAGTGAAAGAGGGAATGTCCCTTACAAAGGAGGAGGTTGACGACTTCTGCCTCGGACTTCCCAGGTACAAACGTCCAAAGGTCGTTCTTTTTGAAGATATCCCAAGGAACGCCACCGGCAAGATCGAAAAACCTGCCCTGAGAAAACGTCACGGCGCAGATAATCTTGTTGCTAAAGAGAACGGAATAGAATAATATAAAAGAGCGAATGTAATGTTCGCTCTTTTTTCAGATCGGTTGGGTATTACAGATAATTTAAGGCGCTTGCGGCATGGAGGTTGAAATGAAACAAAGAAGATGGTTGTTCTTATGGGTACTTGTTGCTGTTCTTGCGTTTGCGGGGTGCGGGGACGACAATGGTCTGACCCCTCGGGCAAACAACGACCCGAAGAACACGGGGGCGGCAAATGCAACCCAGGGGGCAGAGGGGCCTACAAAAACACCGACGAAGGCGCCGGTGAACAAAAGGACCGAAGAATATGAGGTTGCGGCGTACGATCAATACGGCGCACTGATCGAAAAGTTTAAGTTTGATGAGAATTATGCCCACTTCACAAACGGAGCGGAGGAAGAATGGTCCTTAGACCTGCTTGGGAACAATATCCCCCTTATCCGGGTGCTGACCTTTAATACAAATGTCACTGTATTTAACGGCGGTTTCATAACCTCCGAAAAAGGATATATCGAAAACAAGCGGACTTTAAGGCTTGGTAAGGACGAGGATGAAAAGGGACGCCTGGCGCTTGAAATGCAGGGCCGCGGGCTTGTAAACGACGGAAATTTGGAACTGAAGAATTTTGATATCTCGGTAGTGGGCTGTACAGCGATCGAAAACAATTCCGAGATGCAGATGTCCGGCGGAAAGCTGTATATTCAGGACGGGACCGGCATTGATAATGCGGGAAACCTGTCCGTTCTGTCGTTTTATGAGGCAGCTTTTGCAGAGGATGTGCCGGATTCGGACGTGGTCCGCACCAACGTTAACGAGGGCCTTTTGTTATTGAACCGCGGGGATGCCTATTTTAACAATTTCCTAGTGTCCGGCAGCGCTGAGTGCTATGTAAAAAATACGAAGAAACTTACCATGCGCGGCTGCAGATTCGAAGGAGCAAGGGCTTTTTCCGTAAGAAATGAGAGCGGTGCTTCTTTAGAAGATGTTGCAAATATTTATGTTGTTGATAAGGACGGTGCGACGGGCCTGTTAAACGACGGGGAGATCCTTGCGGGAAACCTTATGTCTGTCTTTTATGTGTCCGCGGGAACGGGCATTGTCAATAACGGAAAGATGCAGGGTACACCTAAGGCGTTCATTACCGGAGGTGTCGGTTTTATCAATTACGGGACAGCGTTTACGGATGACGGCACAGCTGCAAGGTTTCAAGCTGAAGTGGATGCCGGAACAGCTGTCATAAATGAAAAAGATGCCGTAATGGGCGGCTATCTTGTGAATATGAAGACCGGTACTGCCGTGGTCAACCGCGGCACGATCGGAGCTTATGACGGCTGGGCGCAGCTTTCCCAGGTCAGGATCGTATCGGAAACTTATAAAGAAACAGCGTTTGTGAACGAAGAAACCGGGACACTCAAAGGCTGGCTGCACGTTTATACCTCCGGACTTGAAAATGCCTGCGTTGTAGAGAACAAGGGAAAGATCGAGGCTGACAAGGTAGAGATAGATTCAGGTGTTGATATAGAGATATATCCGGATTGGAATGCGCTTTCGTACAATTCTTACGATGGCGCGAGCATGAGCGTAACACCGAACCAGAGCCGCCTGTGCAAGGATTCGGTCATCTTAAAAAGCTATACGGATACAAAGATAGACCTTTTAAATATTTGCATGGTAGGAAAAGGCGAGGGTATATATGAAGGTTATCACGTCGTTGCAGGGACCACAGCTGATATAAAAAACATTACCTGCGGTGTTTACGGGTCAAATTCCGCAGGTATGGCTGTCGAGTCAGGAAGTGTCGTAAACATCAGCGATACATGCATTGTGTATGCGGGCATACAGAATGACACCGAATTCCCCGTAAATACGTCGATGACGCCGGGATATTATAATATTCCGGTATATGATGCTGCATTGTGCTTTGGCAATACCGGCTACCTGAACGCAGGCATGCTGCATTTAGTCGAAAGCTCTGCTGCAAGGATCTGGATCTACGGCGCAGATAATGTCGGATTTGATAACACCGGCATTATTACCGGTGATGATCTGGCACGCTGCGACATCAACGTTATTGCAGCCGGCAGCGCAAATATCGGGTTAAAAAACAGCGGTTCGGTCGATAATATCGGGAGGTTTTCTGCATATGTAAGGGGACAGAGATTGTCCGAAACCACGATAAAAACAGATAAGAATACTGCTGTTGTGAATTCGGGGATAATAAAGGCCGGGGAGTTTTCCGCAAATTCTTATATGATCAAAGATACTCCGGAATATTATGATGTTCTGGAAGTATACACTTCCGGTGACGACTCGGGTGATACGGCGGTCGCAAACGACGGTACGATAGAGGTTACGGGGCTTTTTGTGGTCAGCAGGATCCCGGGGAATACTTCGATCCTGAATAACAACTGGATATCAGCCGAAAAGGCGAGCATTGATTACATGTACGGAAAAGCTTATTCCTGTACGGCAAAGAGCTATAACAAGTTCAAGGAATTGAACGTGAATGCCGCGCATCAGGAGAAAAAATATTACGACAGGTTTGAAGGCACGGGTATTGTCACCGGCTCTGTGATAGAAGTTGAAAAGAAGACTCAGGTATGGGCTTACGGTCCGAAACAGAACGGAATAATGATCCTGGAAGGCGGAAGCCTCCTTTCAAACGGCGATTATTATGAATATGATTATGTATATTCGGAAGGCGGCGCAACAGGTATAGCAAATTTCGGCCATCTGAAACTTGGTTACACAGATATCAGGCGCAGGAAGGCGACCACATGGAGCAGCTGCATCCTTGACCAGGGCATTTTTGAATATACGCCTTATCCGGACGATATCTACGGAGAACATGGATGCCCGGGGCCGTGGATGGGTATTAGATACAACGATCCGGACAACACCTGAGCTAGAATAAGCCCAAGGGGCTTATTCACTTCAAATGCTGACAATAAAGCGCGAAGCGGTTTATTGTAGAGTTTACAATGGAGGTTTTTATGGTTTACTTTGGCAGCGATTACCTTGCAGGGGCGCACCCTGCGGTTTTAAAGCATCTTTCAGAAACTAATCTTGAGTGCCTTTCGGGGTATGGTTCCGATAAATATTGCGATATGGCGAAGGAAAAGATCCGCCGCACCGTGGGCCTTCCCGAGGCACAGGTGGAATTTATCGCAGGGGGAACCCAGACAAATGCTGTGGTTGTCTCTACGATGCTTCGGGACCATGAGGGCGTAATAGCCGCAAAAACAGGGCATATTGCGGCCCACGAGGCAGGGTCCATCGAATACACAGGGCACAAGGTAATGGAAGTGCCCCAGTACAACGGAAAGCTTAAGGCAGCGGACGTTAAGGCACTTTGCGAAGCTTTCTACG
>JAGDCQ010000215.1 GCA_017958465.1 Lachnospiraceae bacterium | reverse complement strand
CTTCACGGGGATATGTCATATGATTCCGGCATCGCATGGGAGAAGACCAAATGATCGATTTTGTTAACAATTCTCAGATATTCAAGCTTAAAGAAGTCGAAAAAAATATGTTCGACGAGACCGTCAGCGTTTTCTACGTTAACGGCGAGGAGACTATCGCCTGCTACAAGGCTGTCCGCGACTACATCGTTTTTACGAACAAGCGGATGATCGTTGTGAACGTGCAGGGGCTTGTGGGGAAGAAAAAGGAGTTCTCCATTTTCCCGTACAGCAAGCTCCAGGCCTTTTCCGTAGAAACGGCGGGCGTGATCGACATCGATACGGACGTGGATCTTGTTTTTGCCGGGCTTGGGACCGTGCATCTTGAGTTTTCCATCGGGACCAACATCGCCAAGCTTCTTCGACTGATCAGCGCATACGTGCTTTAATACAGGGTTTCGCATTCCAAAGAGAAGGGACAATGGGATGAAAGTGATTGAGGATTTTGCAAGGTTTCTTTACCCGGCCAGGATGTACATTCTGGTCTTGTTGATCACGCTCTTCCTGGTCTATCTCTTCTGCAAGCGCGGGATCAAAGGCAGGGGCCGCCTGACAGTTATATTCTTTATCGCGCTGTTTATCGCCATCGTTACCATCGCCCTGCAGGGTGCCGTTGTTATGGTCGGCAGGGACGGGATCAAGCCCGGGAACGAGCTGGCTGCAAAGTGGCTCATACGTATCTCTACTTCATTTTTTGTCTTTTTAACAACCTGGTTTTCCATCTACATAAACGACGTTTCCGCGCTCCGGAACAAAAAGTTTGTCCGGACGGATCTTATCATGCGCGGAGTCTGGTGGGTCATCTGCGATATCGAAGTGCTGGCGCTGCTCTTCTTCCCCATGGAGCTTCCGGAGGGAACGGAGATCGTCGGGGCACAAGGGCCCTACTATTACATCCTCATCCCGCTTTTGATCCTCTACATAATCAATATGGCTGTTAATATGATGGTCACATCGGATTTCAGAGAGGGTGAGGAACAGTACTTCTATATCATCAACATGTTTTTCGCCGTATACACCATCCTTGCGCTCTTCTTTGTAACCAAGACCCAGTCGCTCCTGCTCTTTGAGTGCGTTGCAGTTGTCTCGGTCTACATCTTTATCGAGAACCTCGACAAGAAGGAAAAGGAGCAGTATCGCGAGGAGAAGCTGAGCGCGGACCGCGCGAACAGCACAAAGAGCAGCTTTCTGGCCAACGTCTCCCACGAGATAAGGACGCCCCTTAACGCCATCATCGGTATAAACGAGATGATAAGCAGGGACTACAAGGACGACAAGCTGCAGGAATACAGCCTTGATATCAGGAATGCCTCAAACGTGCTCCTGGGGATCGTCAACAACCTGCTGGACCTGGGAAAGATCGAGGCAGGAAAGATACAGAGGTCCGAAAAAGAGTTTGAGCTCGGAAAACTGCTCAACAACGTTTTTCTGCTGATGGAAACAAGGGTGCTCACAAAGAAGATAGAGCTGGTGGAAAACGTGAACCCCAAAACTCCGGGAAAGCTTTACGGAGACGCGCAGAAGCTGGGGCAGATCATAGCAAATATCGGGACCAACGCCATTAAATACACGGAAAAAGGGAAAGTGACCATCACCGTGGATCACGAGGTTCCGGATCCTTCGAAGCCCATCATCAACCTGCTCGTCACAGTGTCGGATACGGGTATTGGGATCCGCGAGGAGGACCTTCCCCGTGTGTTTGAAAAGTTTGAGCGTGTGGACCGCCAGAAAAACAGCCATGTGGAAGGAACGGGGCTCGGACTCAGCATAGTTAAGCAGTTCCTCGACCTTCTCGGCGGAACTATATCCGTAAAGAGCAAGTACAAGGAGGGTACCACTTTTTCCGTATCCATCCCCTTTGTGGCGGTAGACGATACCCCTGTGGTGCTGAACCGCAACAGGGAAGAGGAAAAAGCGAAGCTCAAGGCGACAAGGAACTACAACTTCAACGGCAAGGATATCCTTGTGGTGGACGACAGCGTCATCAACCTGAAGGTCATCCGCGGGCTTCTTGAGAAGACCGGCGCCGCCATTGATTCATGCACAAACGGCGAGGATGCGCTCGAGCTTGTGCGCGGAAAGCACTACGACGTGATCTTTCTTGATCACATGATGCCGGGGATGGATGGCATCGAGACCTTAAAGAGGATGAAGTCCATGACGGATAACAGGAGCATAAGAACACCTGTTGTCGCGCTCACGGCAAATGCGTTAATGGGAGCCAGGGATATGTATATGGCAGAGGGCTTTTCGGACTATCTGAGCAAGCCCATCAATGTCACAGATCTTTTCGAGATGATAAACAGGAACAACAAGAATATCGTCTGAAAACCGGCCGGGTCAACCGGAAACAATCTATGGCGCAGCCGAGACAGCGCGGTAAAAGATCGGCACGGAAGGAACAATATGATCAAGATCGGAATCCTTGGATACGGGAACCTTGGAAAGGGCGTGGAATGCGCCATCAAACACAACAAAGACACGGAACTGGCTGTCGTTTTCACGCGAAGAGACCCGGCGTCCGTTAAGATCCAAACGGCGGGTGTTCCCGTTGTATCGGTTTCGGATATGGAAGCATATCGCGACAAGGTTGATGTGCTCATCATCTGCGGCGGCAGCGCAACGGACCTGCCCGTGCAGACGCCTGCGGCAGCAAAGCTTTTCAACGTAATCGACAGCTTTGATACGCACGCAAGGATTCCCGAGCATTTTGAAAACGTGGACAAAGCAGCTAAGGAAAACGGCCACATCGCGCTTATTTCCGCAGGCTGGGATCCCGGTCTTTTCTCGATCAACAGGGTTTATGCGGAAAGCATTTTGCCGGGCGGCGCAACCTACACCTTCTGGGGCAAGGGCGTGAGCCAGGGCCATTCAGACGCTATCAGGCGTATCGAAGGCGTGCTTGACGCAAAGCAGTACACCATCCCCGTTGAGAGTGCGCTCGAGGCTGTAAGAGCAGGAGAGATGCCGGAGCTTACAACTCGTCAGAAACATACGCGTGAGTGCTTTGTTGTTGCAAAGGAAGGCGCAGATCTTGCCCGCATCGAGGCAGAGATCAAGAATATGCCCAACTACTTTGCAGACTACGATACCACGGTGCACTTCGTATCACAGGAAGAGCTTAAGGCAAACCACAGCGGGCTTCCGCACGGCGGTATCGTCCTTCGCAGCGGAAAGACCGGCTGGAACGATGAAAACACAGAGACCATAGAATACAAGCTTACGCTTGATTCAAACCCCGAGTTCACGTCAAGTGTGCTCGTGGCCTGCGCAAGGGCTCTTTCGCGCATGTTCGCTGACGGCATGAGGGGCTGCAAGACGGTGCTCGATATAGCTCCCGCTTACCTTTGCCCGCTCGATCCTGCGGAGCAGCGCGCGCATCTGCTTTGATCTTTTGCGCCCAAAGGGGCGGCAAGATATAACTTATGACCCTGAAATGGGGCAGACTGGAGAAGAGGAATGAATAACGAGGAGATCAAGAATCTGATCACAAGCGGCGAGGCTGTGCTCGGAATAGAGTTTGGCTCGACGAGGATCAAGGCTGTCCTTACCGACAGTGAAAACAACCCGGTGGCTTCGGGTGCTCACGAGTGGGAAAACCGCTATGAGAACGGCGTATGGACATACAGCCTTGAGGATATCGACAAGGGGTTAAAGGACTGCTACGCAGACCTTAAGAAGGACGTACAGAACAAATACGGCGTTAAGCTCACAAAGCTCAAGGCGCTCGGTTTCAGCGCCATGATGCACGGCTATATGGCATTTAACGATAAAGACGAGCTGCTGGTGCCTTTCAGGACCTGGAGAAATACCATTACGGAGCAGGCGAGCGAAGAGCTCACAAAGGTGTTCAACTTCCACATCCCCCAGCGCTGGAGCATAGCACATCTCTATCAGGCGATCCTTAATGATGAGCCGCACGTAAAGGACATCAAGTATGTTACGACACTTGCGGTCTACATCCACAAGCTTGTTACAGGCAACTGTGTTGCGGGCGTAGGCGAGGCTTCGGGTATGTTCCCGATCGATTCCGCTACCGGTCAGTATTACGAGGATATGGCCGAGAAATTCAACAACCTTGAAAAGGTCAAGAAATTTGGCTTTGATATTAAAAAGCTCTTCCCGGCAGTGCTTTCCGCAGGAGAGGTTGCCGGACACCTTACAAAAGAAGGCGCGCTCTTTATCGATCCTACCGGCGAGCTTGAGCCCGGATGCCCTGTGGCTCCGCCCGAAGGCGATGCGGGAACAGGCATGACTGCTACAAACGCTGTAGCAAAGAGGACAGGTAATGTTTCAGCCGGGACTTCCGTTTTTGCGATGGTCGTTATGGAAAAGCCTCTCTCCAAGCCTTATGAGGAGATAGACATAGTAACAACGCCCGACGGCGCTTCCGTTGCAATGGTTCACTGCAACAACTGTACATCTGATCTGAACGCGTGGGTAGGGCTTTTCGGCGAGTTCGCAAAGTGCTTCGGCATAGAGGCGGATGCGGGCAAGCTTTACGGAACGCTTTACAACAAGGCACTTGAGGGCGATGCCGACTGCGGCGGGCTCCTTGCTTACAACTACTTCTCCGGCGAGCACGTAACGGGCTTCAACGAAGGAAGGCCGCTGTTTGTGCGCACTCCGGAGAGCAACTTCAACCTTGCCAACTTTATGAGGGTACACCTCTTTACATCTCTCGGCGCGTTAAAGACAGGCCTCGACATCCTTCTTAAGACTGAAGGCGTGAAGGTGGACACCATCACAGGACATGGCGGTCTCTTCAAAACAAAGGGCGTAGGCCAGAGCATCCTTGCGGCAGCCATCAACGCACCCGTTACCGTTATGGATACGGCAGGTGAAGGCGGTGCCTGGGGAATGGCCGTCCTGGCTTCGTATATGGTCCGTAAGGGCGCAGGCGAAACCCTTGGGGCTTACCTTGCGGACAAGGTCTTCAAGGGCCAGACGGGGACCACAATGGCTCCGAAGGCAGAAGACGTTGCGGGCTTCGACGAGTTCCTGAAGCGCTATACCAAAGGCCTTGCAATAGAGCGTGCCGCTGTGGAGAACATCTGATATATGATGAGCCGAAAAATACTCAAAAACGTCCTGATCGCAGCCGTTATCCTTGCAGCCCTTATGCTTGCAGCGTGTGATACTCCGTCACGCAAACAGCAGAATGCCGCAAATGAGGAAAGGGCAAAGGCAAACGCCGTAAAATACATAGAAAACAAATACGGGTTTACGCCCAAAGTCTTAAAGTCGGAAACAGACAGGATCCCCGGCGGATACGGCGGAACAGCCACAGATTACGTCAATGTGACCTGCGAGTATGGCGGAAAAGAGTTCATCGTCAACATCTACGGCGCTTCCGACGTTGCCGATGGCTGTGATACTTATCAGGAAGACGAGATCCTTGCGGATATGAAAAAGGTCGTAGAGGACAATATCCCGGGCCTTGAAAGCATCTTCTGGTTCAAAAAGCAGAAGGTAAACGACATCACAAATTACCGTTCCGCATTCTTTTCCGTAAAATATGACAAGAACAACCTGAAAGAAGCCGTGGCCGACGGCCTCACCGGGTTTCAGGCGGCTTTTGCGGATATCGATCTTGAAAACACGGCACAGTACGGGTTTGTGAAAGATTATTTTCCGGATGAAGAGCGGGAAGTATATTTCGTACACCTGAGAAGAACGGATGTTCCCGGGAAGTATGACGATTATTACAGGGATTATGCTCCTTTCAGCTACGGCTATTATAATTACTCGCTTCAAAAGGCAGTTTACCTGGATTACAAGGAATTTGATGGCCTCCTGTATTGTGCACTTCCGGACGGGACCGGCAGATCGCCCGAAGTTACTTTGACAGCCGGAAGCTTTGATGTTTCGCAGTTTGCCCACACAAAGACCGAGACCATTACGGCCTATAGTGCTGTGTATACCGTTACAGCCGGGGAATATGTGGATGTGCTTGATCTTTACTTCTTGCCGAAGAGTGAGGAAGACCTCCAATATGATAAAAACCGATATTACGCGATCGCAAGAAGGCTCGAATACGCCGATGGTACCGTGAAAACAGACAGGATGTTCGGCACTGCTGTCATAGGCGGCTATTTGAGAAAAACCATTTCGGTGCCAAAAGATTGTAAAGTCACCTTTGGTCTTATCGAGGTACACGAGGCAGATTAGCATTCTTTGTACATGTTGCACAACCAAAGACCTAAAAACCCGCGGATTTTATAAAAAGTTTATGCAGGTCGCACAAACATGGTCATTATGAACAAAAAAATTTTCAAGTTTCAGGTATCTTTGTGCACACTTTCCGCAAAGCTCTGCTATAATAACACTCGTAAACCCCAATACATTATATAGTTTTTGCTACACCCCATAAGTAACAAAAATACCTTCTCCGAAAATAGACAGCATTCCCGGCTGTCTATTTTTG